>CALCBC010000074.1 GCA_937898525.1 uncultured Sphingomonadales bacterium | reverse complement strand
CGGACCAGGTCGCGAAGATCGCCGCCAGCATGGCCGAGTTCGGCTGGACCGTGCCGTGCCTGGTCGGCGAGGACGGCGAGCTGATCGCCGGGCATGGCCGCGTCCTGGCCGCCACGCAGCTCGGGCTGACCGAGGCGCCGGTGATCGTGCTGGGTCACCTGACCGAGGCGCAGCGCCGAGCATACCGGATCGCGGACAACAAGCTGACCGAACTCGGCAGCTGGGACGAGGCACTGCTGTCGGCGGAACTGAACGACCTGCAGGCCGAGGATTTCGACCTCTCGCTGGTCGGCTTCTCCGACGGCGAGTTGGACAAGCTGCTGGCCTACGTCGCGGAAGACGACGGTGAAGAAGGTGTCGCCGGGGGCTCGGTGCCGCCGGTGACCATCCCCGAACCGCCGCGCAACCCGGCATCGCAGACGGGCGATCTGTGGATCCTTGGCGACCATAGGCTCCTGTGCGGCGACAGCACCAGCGCCGCCGATGTGCGCCGCCTGATGAATGGCGAACGGGCGGTGCTGTTCGCGACTGACCCGCCCTATCTCGTCGACTACGACGGCTCCAACCACCCGACGCGAAACAAGGACTGGTCGGCATCCTACGGCACGACCTGGGACGACAGTTCGCAGGGGGCGGAACTCTACGACGGCTTCATCGCTGCGGCGGTCGCCGAGGCCATCGCCGAGGATGCCGCCTGGTACTGCTGGCACGCCTCCCGCCGCCAGGCGATGCTGGAGGCCTGCTGGGAGAAGGCGGGCGCTTTCGTCCACCAGCAGATCATCTGGGTGAAGGACCGCGGGGTTCTCACCCGGTCGCATTACCTCTGGAAGCACGAGCCCTGCTTCATGGGCTGGCGTCGTCCGAACCGCCCGCCGAAGGTCGCCGAGCAAACGCTGCCCTCGACGTGGGAGATGCCATCCTTCGCCAAGGACGAGCGCCCTGATCACCCGACGCCGAAACCGCTCGACGCCTTCGGCATCCCGATGCGCCAGCATGTTGCGCGCGGTGGGCTTTGCTACGAGCCATTCTCTGGCTCCGGCTCGCAGATCATGGCGGGCGAAGCCAACGGCCGCCGCGTCTTCGCGATGGAAATCAGCCCGGCCTATGTCGATGTCGCCGTTGAACGCTGGCAGGCCGAAACCGGCAAGGACGCGATCCTCGACGGCGATGGCCGGACCTTCACGCAGGTGAGAACCGAGCGGCTGTGCGGCGACGCCGAACCACCAGCCGAGACGCTGGACACGGACGCCGAACCCGAACCCGCGCGAAGGCGCAAGTCCGCCGCATGAAGCAGTCACGCCTCATGTCTCTGGTCGAGTCCGTCGCCAATGTGATCGTCGGCTACGGCGTCGCGGTCATGACGCAGATCCTGATCTTCCCGATCTTCGGCCTGCACACGACGCTGGCGCAGAACCTGAAGATGGGCGCCATCTTCACTATCGTGTCGATAGCGCGTTCCTTCGCCCTGCGGCGGGTGTTCGAGGCGATCCGGATGCGGAGCGCCAGATGATCGACCGCCGCCCCAGTGGGACGGCGGCCATCAGCTTGTCGGCGTCCGGCGCGTCAGGCGGCGGGGAGTTTGTAAACGCGCCCCCGGCTCTCGACCTTCTCCGAGGTCACATCGAGCCCGAGTTTCTTCTTCAGCGCCCCGGCCATCGCGCCGCGCACCGTGTGAGACTGCCAGCCCGTCGCGGCCATGATCTCCTCGATGGTCGCGCCGTCCGGCGCGCGCAGCATGGCGATCAGGGTGGCCTGCTTCGTTCCCTCGCGCGGTGTGCGCGTCTTGGGCGCGGCCTTCGGTTCGGTCGGGGTGTCCGGCGCGGGCTCCTCGGTCGGCGCGTCCGTCGCGCCAGCAGGCGCGGTGTTCGCGTCCTCGGGCTCAATCCCGATGGCGGCGAGGCCTGCGTGGGTGGCGACCAGCGTGACGCCGTGACCGTCACCGGTCTCGCGCCAGACGGGCTCGCCCTTGCGCATGTCGGCGTCGACCTCTTCGAGGAAGCCCTTGGCGAGCATCGCGCCGACCACCTTGGCGGCAGCGCCGCCGCGCAGGCTCTCGGGCAGCGGCAGGGCCATGTGCTCGGGCCGCTGGGCGGCGGCGCTCAGGATCATGGCTTGGGTGTCGGAAAGCTTGGTCATCGTCGTCTCCCGTATCGGGGGGCGCGGGATGCGGGCCCTTCTACGAGGTCGAGCCCGCCAGTCGGCGGGCGGGACCGGGAGCGGGTCGCCTCACTCGGCGTGTTCGCCTTTGCTGAAGGCCATGTCAGTGATCTCGCGCAGCTTGGCGCGGTAGTGGTTCAGGGTGCCGACATGGCCCCAGTTGATCTCGTCGGGGCTGGTCTCGAAATGGTCCGCGCTCAGGGCGGCGAGCCGCTCCAGCATCGTGTCGATCTCGGACTTGGCGGCGATGAAGGCGTCGAGGGCTTTCGTGTTGTCGGTCGCGCGGCGGGTCATCGTGGTGGCTCCTTGGTGAGTTGCATCGCTTAGCTGGAGTGACGTTCGCTCCGGTGGCGACGCTTATCAACTCGATAAGCACATGATCTTGAATGATAATCGGAGCCGTCGATGCAGGGCATGAGCGAGCGCCAGTACGCCGCCCATGTCGGGCTGTCGCGTGGCGCGATCCAGAAGGCTAAGGCGGCCGAGCGGCTGGTCCTCTATCCCGACGGCAGCATCAACGCGGCCGCCAGCGACGCTAGACGGGCCGAGACAACGGACCCGTCGAAGACGAGAAAGCCGCCCGCGCCGAAGCTGAAGCCCGTCCCCGAGGCGGCCGTGACCGCTGTTGGCGATACGCTCCGCGAACAGGGTCTGTCGGTCCCAGCGGTTGGCGGCGGCACCACCTTCCTGCAGGCAAAGACGGCAAACGAGGTGCTGAAGGCGCAGGAGCGGCGCATCCGGCTGCAGAAGCTGAAGGGGGAGTTGATCGAGCGGGCCCGCGCGCTGGCGCTGGTGTTCCGCCTGGCACGCGAGGAACGGGACGCATGGGTGAACTGGCCTGCGCGTGCGGCGGCGCTGATGGCGGCCGAACTCTCGGCCTCGTGCAGCGACGCAACGGATCAGCAGATCACCGTGGAGCCAGCCGCGATGCAGAAGGTCCTGGAGAAACATGCACGCGCCCACCTCGACGAACTCGCCGAGGTCCGGCCCGACTTCCGGTGAAGATGACGCACTGACGGACTTCGACGGCGCGGGCGAGATCCTGAGCGCCTGGGGCAACGGGCTCCGGCCCGACCCGGACCTGACCGTCTCGGAATGGGCGGACCGGCACCGGATGCTGTCGGGCCGCGCCTCGGCCGAGCCCGGGCGATATCGCACGGTGCGCACGCCCTACATGCGCGAGATCATGGACCGGCTGAGCCCCGGCGATCCCACGCAGCGGATCGTGTTCATGAAGGCGGCGCAGGTCGGGGCGACTGAGGCGGGCAACAACTGGATCGGCTTCGCCATCCACCAGGCGCCGGGTCCGATGCTGGCGGTCCAGCCGACGGTGGAACTGGCCAAGCGCAACTCGCGCCAGCGGATCGACCCGCTGATCGACGAGAGCCCTGAACTGCGGGAGCGGGTCAAACCGGCCCGGTCGCGCGACGCGGGTAACACCATGCTGTCCAAGGAATTCGCGGGCGGCATCCTGATCATGACCGGCGCGAACTCGGCGGTCGGGCTGCGCTCCACCCCGGCACGGTACATCTTCCTCGACGAGGTCGATGCCTATCCCGCCTCGGCCGACGAGGAAGGCGATCCGGTCACGCTGGCCGAGGCGCGATCGCTGACCTTCGCCCACCGGCGCAAGGTGTTCCTGGTCTCGACCCCGACGATCCGGGGGCTGAGCCGGATCGAACGGGAATATGAAGCAAGCGACCAGCGCCGGTTCTTCGTGCCATGCCCGCATTGCGGCGCGATGCAGTGGCTGAAGTTCGAGCGGCTACGCTGGCAGAAGGGCCGCCCGGGGACGGCGGAATATCACTGCGAGGGCTGCGAGCAGCCCATCGCGGAACACCACAAGACGGCGATGCTGGAGGGCGGCGAATGGCGCGCGACGACCGTTGCCGCCGATCCGACCACGGTCGGGTATCACCTCTCGGCGCTCTATTCGCCGATCGGTTGGCTGAGCTGGGAGCGGATCGTGCGGGCTTGGGACGCAGCTCAGGGGTCGGACGAGGCGATCAAGGCGTTCCGCAACACCATCCTCGGCGAGACATGGGTCGAGACCGGCGAGGCTCCGGACTGGCAGCGGCTCTACGACCGGCGCGAGCGCTGGACATCCGGCACGGTGCCAGCGGGCGGGCTGTTCCTGACCGCCGGCGCCGACGTGCAGAAGGACCGAATCGAGGTCGATGTCTGGGCATGGGGGCGCGGGCTCGAAAGCTGGCTCGTCGATCACGTCGTGATCGAGGGTGGGCCCGACCGGCACGACGCATGGTCGGAGTTGACGGCGCTGCTCGACCGGTCCTGGCCGCATGAACGCGGCGCGCATCTCAGGATCGCGCGGCTCGCCATCGACACCGGCTACGAGGCACCGGCGGTCTATTCCTGGTCGCGGGCGCAAGGATTCGCGCAGGTCTCGCCGGTCAAAGGCGTCGAGGGGTTCAACCGCTCGAGTCCGGTGTCCGGGCCGACCTTCGTCGACGCGACCGAGGGCGGAAAGCGCCTGCGGCGCGGGGCGCGGCTCTGGACCGTGGCGGTGTCGACCTTCAAGGCCGAGACCTATCGCTTCCTGCGGCTGGCGCGGCCGACCGAGGAGGAGATGGCCGACGGGGCGGCATTCCCGCCCGGATCGGTCCACCTGCCGCATTGGGTCGAGAACGAATGGCTCAAGCAGTTCGTGGCCGAGCAGCTGGTGACGGTGCGCACAAAGCGCGGCTTCGCCCGGCTGGAATGGCAGAAGCTGCGCGAGCGCAACGAGGCGCTGGACTGCCGGGTCTATGCCCGCGCCGCCGCCTGGATCGCGGGCGCGGACCGCTGGCCCGACGAGAAATGGCGCGACCTCGAGGATCAGCTCGGGGCGGCCCCCACCGACACCGATCCCGCCGGACAGATCAACCGGCCGGGACAGGCCCCGCAGGGCAAGCGCCGCTCCGACTGGCTCGGGCGGCGCGGAGGATGGTTCTGATGACGGACTGGACGGAAACCGAGCTCTCGGCGCTGCGCCGGGCCTATGCCAGCGGCACGACGCGCGTCAGCTATGACGGCAAGTCGGTGGACTATGGCTCTGCCGAGGACCTGCTCGCCCGCATCCGGACCATCGAGCGGGCCATCGCGGGGATCACGCGTCCGCTGCCCGTGGCCGGGCTCGCGGGCTTCTCGCGGGGGGACCGGTGATGTCGGCGACCTGGTTCGATCACGCCATCGCCACGGTGGCGCCGCGCATGGCCGCGCGCCGCGTGATGGCGCGTCAGGCCTTCGAGACCCTGACGCGCGGTTATGACGGCGCGGCGCGCGGGCGGCGGACGGAAGGCTGGCGCGCACCGGGATCCTCGGCCGACACCGAGATCGGCGTGGCCGGGGCGCTGCTGCGCGACCGGATGCGGGATCTCGTGCGCAACAACCCGCATGCGGCCAAGGCCGTGGCGGTGCTGGTGAACAACATCATCGGTGCCGGGATCATGCCGCGCGCCGCGAGCGGCGACGACAAGCTCGACCGCAAGGTCGACGCGCTGTTCGAGCGCTGGACGGCGGAGTGCGACGCCGACGGCCAGCTGGACTTCTATGGACTGCAGACTCTGATCTGCCGCGAGATGGTCGAGGCGGGCGAAGTGCTGGTGCGCCGCCGTCTGCGGCGGGCCAGCGATGGCCTGCCGGTGCCGCTGCAGTTGCAGGTGCTGGAGGCCGACTTCCTCGACGCCACGAAATCCGGCGTCTTCGGCGCGGGGCGGCTGGTGCAAGGGATCGAGTTCGATCCCGTCGGCAAGCGCCGGGCCTACTGGCTTCATGCCGAGCATCCGGGCGACGGCTATGGCGCCTTGCAGAACGGTCTGCAGAGCCGCCCGGTCCCAGCGAGCGAGATCGCCCATGTCTATGAGAAGCAGCGCACGCAGGCGCGCGGGGTTCCCTGGGGTGCGCCGGTCATACGGTCCCTGCGCGATCTCGACGATTACGAGGTGGCGGAACTGGTCCGCAAGAAGACCGAGGCCTGCGTCACCGCCATCGTCTTCGGCGACGACGAGGCGCAGCAGGGCATCGCGCCGTCCGTGGTCGACGCCGACGGCAATCGGGTGGAGCAGTTCGAGCCCGGGCTGATCGCCTATGCGCGCGGCGGCAAGGACATCCGCTTCAACCAGCCCTCCGCCACCGGTGGCTATGGCGAATACAAGCGGGCCAGCCTGCACACGATCTCGGCCGGGTTCCGAGTGCCCTACGAGTTGCTCACCGGCGATCTCAGCCAGGTGAATTATTCCTCGATCCGGGCGGGACTCGTCGAGTTCCGCCGCCAGATCGACGCCGTGCAGTGGCAGCTCTTCATCCCGATGTTCTGCGCGCCGGTCTGGCGCTGGTTCACCGAGACGGCGTGGGCGGCGGGGCAGATCCCGTCGCCGACCGTGCCGGTCGAATGGTCGCCGCCGAAGTTCGAGGCGGTCGATCCGCAGAAGGACGCGATGGCGAACCTGCTGTCGATCCGCTCCGGCACCATGACGCTGGCCGAGGTGATCGCGAAACAGGGCCGCAATCCCGACGCCGTGCTGGCCGAGATCGCGGCGACCAACGCCAAGCTCGACGCGCTGGGGTTGGTACTCGACAGCGATCCGCGTCGCGTCACCAAGACCGGGAGCGCGCAGACCAGCGATCCGGCGACCGATCCGGCCATCGACGATCCCTCTGCCGACGCGGAAACCGACTCGGCGCAGGCCGACCAACAGGACTGACCTTCATGGACACGATGATCGAACTGCCGGCCATGCGCCGGTCGGCGGAGCTTGCGCCGAACACGGCCGATGCCGACAGCCGCACCGTCGAGGTGGTCTGGTCGGCCGGGGCGCGCGTCCGGCGCGCGACCTTCTTCGGCGAGCCCTACGACGAGGAACTGAGCCTCGACCCGGCCCATGTCCGGCTCGACCGGCTGAACGCGGGCGCGCCGTTCCTGAAGGTGCACGAGCTCGACACGCTCGACGCGGTCATCGGTTCGGTCGTGCCGGGCTCGGCGCGGATCGAGAACGGCCGAGGCATCGCGCTGGTGCGGATCAGCGAGCGCGCCGATGTCGAGCCGATCTGGCGCGACATCCAGGCTGGGCACATCCGCGCGGTCTCCATCGGCTATCAGGTCCACCGCTTCGAGGTCTCGAAGCCCGAGGCCGCCCGCGAGCTTTGGCGCGCGGTGGACTGGACGCCGTTCGAGGTTTCCGCCGTCGCGGTCGGCGCCGACCCCGCCGCAGGCTTCCGCGCCCAGCATCCCCTTCACGACTGCGTCCTCCAACGCCGGGACGCCCCCACAGAGCAAGGAGCATCCCCGATGACGGACAAGACCCAGACCCCTTCGAGCGACGCCGCAACCCCCGCCACCACCCAGCCGACCGAGCCGGTCGAAACCGAGGACACCCCCATGACCGAGCAAAAAGCGGCTGCGCCCGACTCGAAGGTCGCCGCCAGCGAGACCCGCAGCCAGCCGAAGACGCAGGCAGCTCCCGCGCCCGACACCGAGGCCGTCGCCACCCGCGCCCGGGAGGCGGAGCGCGAGCGCGTCTCCACGATCTACGATCTCGCGGGCCGCCTGAATCTCGAGCGCGGCTTCGCCGAGGATCTGGTCAAGCGCGGCGTCAGCGTCGACGAGTCCCGCCGCCTGATCCTCGAGCAGGTCGCGGCGAAGTCCGACGAGACCCGGACCTTCCCCCATGTCTCCGTCCCGCTCGGCGGCCGGGACGAGCGCATCACCCGCCGCGACGCGGTGGCGAACGCGCTGCTGCACCGCTACAGCCCGACGCTGTTCCAGCTGGAGGACGCCGCGCGCCAGTATCGCGGCATGACGCTGCTGGAACTGGCCCGCGAAAGCCTCGGCAATGCCGGGGTCAACACGCGGGGTCTCTCGCGCGACGAGGTCGCGACGCGCGCGCTGCATTCGACCTCGGATTTCCCCGAGATCCTTTCGGCCGTCACCAACAAGACCCTGCGGCAGGCCTACGAGGCCTATCCCCGCACCTTCATGCTGTTCTGCCGCCAGGTGCTCGCCACCGACTTCAAGGCGATGCACCGGGTCCAGCTTGGCGAAGCGCCGCAACTGCTCGAGGTCGGCGAGAGCGGCGAGTTCAAGCGCGGCACGCTCGGCGAAAGCAAGGAGAGCTACAAGGTCAAGACCTATGGCCGCGTCGTCGCCATCACCCGCCAGACGCTGATCAACGACGATCTCGACGCCTTCACGCGCATTCCGGCGATGTATGGCAACTCCATCGCGCAGCTGGAGTCGGACGTGGTCTGGGGGATCATCACCGCCAACCCGGCGATGGCCGACGGCAACGCGCTGTTCCATACCACCCACAAGAACCTCGCAGGCACCGGCGCGGCGCTGGATGTCGGCAGCGTCGGCGCGGCGCGTGCCGCCATGGCCAAGCAGACGGGACTCGACAAGAAGACGGTGCTGAACGTCCGGCCCGCCTTCCTGATCGTGCCCGCCTCGCTCGAACTGAAGGCCGAGCAGCTGGTCGCCCAGAACCTCGTGCCCGCCGCGACGCCCAGCGTGGTGCCGCAGTCGATCCGCACCCTCGCGCCGATCAGCGAGCCCCGGCTCGACGCCGCCAGCGAGACCGCCTGGTATCTGGCGGCCAGCCCGAACCAGATCGACACCATCGAGTACGCCTATCTCGAAGGCCAGCAGGGCGCCTACATCGAGACGCGCAACGGCTTCGACGTCGACGGCGTCGAGATCAAGTGCCGCCTCGACTTCGGCGCCAAGGCGATCGACTGGCGCGGTCTCTACAAGAACCCGGGCGCGTAACGCACCCATCCTGAACCCTGACACGCGGGCGGTCCAATCGGGCCGCCCTTCGTCTTTCCACGAGGATCCTCCCCATGAAAACCTACGTCCAGCCCGGCAAAACCGTCACCCTGACCGCGCCCTATGCCGTCGTCTCCGGCGATGGCCTGCTCGTCGGCTCCATCTTCGGCGTCGCCGCTGGCGCCGCCGCCCTCGGCGAGCCTGTTGAGACCGCGCTCGTGGGCGTCTTCGACATCGCCAAGGTCGGCTCGCAGGCCTGGACCGTCGGCGCGAAGGTCTATTGGGACGACACCAACAAGCGCTGCACCACGGTGGCGACCGACAACACTCTCATCGGCGTGGCCGTCGAGGCGGTGGCGAGCGGTGCGGGCGATACAATCGGTCGGGTCCGCCTGAACGCGACGTTCTGATGAGCGCCTTCGCCGCCGCCGTGGGTGCGCTCTTCGCCGATCAGAACATCGGCCGGGACGCGGTCTACATAGCCGACGGCGGCGCGCCCGTCCTGGTGCGCGTGGTCGCCCGGCGTGCCGATGCGATCACGGACTTCGGCGATGCGCGGCTCTGGTCCGAGACCACCCGGATCGACCTGCGCGTGGCCGACGTGGCGAACCCGCGCCCCGGCGACCGTATCGACATCGACGGGGACGCCTTCCTCATTCAGGGCGAGCCCGTCCGCGACCGCGAGCGGCTGGTCTGGACCGTCGATCTGCGCCCGGCGTGACCGTGATGAAACTGAAGCTCGACATCGATCCCGACATCGTCGCGATGATGGCGGCCGAGGTCGCGGCGGGCGAACGCGCCGTGACCGCAGCCATGCGCGAGGCCGGGACCGGGCTGAAGAGCGCCTGGCGGTTGCAGATCACTGGCGCGGGGCTCGGGACCCGGCTGGCCAACTCGATCCGGAGCCAGAACTTCCCGAGGGCGGGCGAAAGTCTCGACGCGGCGGCCCTGATCTGGTCGAAGGCCCCAGTGATCGTGGGCGCGCATGACACGGGGCCGCTGATCCGCTCGAAGAATGGGTTCTGGCTGGCGATCCCGCTGCCAGCCGCAGGCAAGTCCCTGCGCGGCGGCAGGATCACGCCCGGCGAATGGGAACGGCGACGCGGGCTGCGCCTGCGCTTCGTCTATCGACGGACGGGCCCGAGCCTGCTGGTGGCGGAGGGACGGCTGAACACCAAGGGCCAGGCGGTGGTATCGCGCTCGAAGACCGGGCGCGGCAAGGTCACCGCACCGATCTTCCTGCTGGTGCCGCAGGTGAAGCTGCCGAAGCGGCTGGACTTGGCGCGGGATGCAGACCGGGCGTTGGACGGTCTGCCGGGGAGGATCGTGGCCAACTGGGTGGAGGGGAAGTTGCGGTGACTTACGACAGCCCGTCGATCTGTCGCGCGACCAGCTGCTGCAGGTGCCACAGCCCGCTGTCGCGAATCCCACGCGCTTCAAGCTGGGTCACGGTGTTCAGCAGATATTCCGCGCCGCTGCCCCAATGGCCGCAGGCGACGGCAAGTGTCCGGGCGACCTCATCTGGCGATAGACTGCCGGCATAGTAGGTCGAGGCCCGGTTCATCACGAAACCCAGCGCTTTTACCGGGCCGGATGCCGTCTGAACCGTGATCCAGCGGGGCACGTTGTTGATCGGCTTCACAGTGAATTCGCGACGGAACAGGCGGTCCAGCTGGTGTTCGAGGTTTTCCGACGGCAGTTCGTAGAGGACACCCCGGCATTGGCCGCCACGGTCCAGCGCCATCATCAGCCCGGGCTGATCCAGCGTGCCGCGAAAGCGGTGCTGGCGCAGGCAGAAGGAACGATGCCAGCCCCGGGCGACCCCAGTCTGCTCGGCCCGGTGCTCGATCTCGGGCTTCCAGATCAGCGAGCCGAAAGCGAACAACTGGGTCGGCCGGTGGGGATCGGGGTGGCTCCCGGCAATCCGTGCCACCCAGTCGGCATAGTCGGCATCGGTCTGCTGCTGAACGCCAGGAGTCGGGCCCGTGTCTTCGACAACGCGGTGGACCCGGGCGATATGGTCCGGTGTCAGCGAGAGGTTTCTGGAGGCAGCTTGCATCTTGGCCCCATCAGTCACGACGAGTCTCGGGCGACCGGCGCTTCAAGCATCTTGGCACAAGCCGCGTGAGTAGATCAGGGTCTTCATTTTCGACCGACGCCGTGCCCGCGGCATGGATTTCGATTGCATCCGGAAGCTTCAATTCTATGTCATCTCCCAGCGAAACCATCCTCGCTGCGCTGCACGCGCGGCTTTCGGCGTTGCCCGCCATCGCCCTCCGCGGCGAGGTGCTGCCCGAGCGCGTCCCGGCCGAGGGGCTGCTGATCCTGCGTGACGGCGAGCCGGGGGAGCCGGAGGTCACGCTGTCGCCGCTGCGCTACCACTACCAGCACCGCGCCGAGATCGAGGCGGTCGTGCAGGGCGCCGACCGTGACGCCGTCTTCGACACGCTCTGCGCCAGCGTGGGCGCGGCGCTCGCTGCAGACCGAACGCTGGGCGGCCTCTGCGACTGGGTCGAGGCGGAAGCCCCACGGCCGGTCGATCTGCCCGTCGAGGGCGCGGCGAGCATGAAGGCCGCCGTCATACCGGTCGTGCTGGACTATTCCACGGCCGATCCGCTCGGCTGATCCCGACAACCCGAGGAGAACTCCATGGCACGAGCCCAGGGGGCGCGGGCGCTGATGGCGCTTGCGTTCGAGACGACCTATGGAACGCCGCCCGCGAGCGGCTTCACCCGCATGCCCTTTGCCAGCACCTCGCTCGGCGCCGAGCAGCCGCTGCTGAACTCCGAGCTTCTCGGCTACGGCCGTGATCCGCTGGCGCCGATCAAGGACGCGGTGACGGCCGATGGCAATGTCGTGGTCCCGCTCGACGCCGAGGCCTTCGGATTCTGGCTGAAGGCCGCCTTCGGCACGCCCACGACCACGGGCGCGGAGGCCCCGTACACCCACGAGTTCCAGTCGGGGTCCTGGACGCTGCCCTCGATGTCGATCGAGACCGGCATGCCCGAGGTGCCGCGGTACGCGATGTATTCCGGCTGCGTTCTCGACCAGATCACCTGGCAGATGCAGCGCTCGGGGCTGTTGACCGCCACCGCGCGGCTGGTGGCGCAGGGCGAGACGGTCGGGACCACGACGAGCGCGGGAACACCGGCCGCACTTGAGTTGAAGCGCTTCGGCCATTTCAACGGGGCGATTGCGCGCAACGGCACGGCTCTCGGCAACGTGGTCTCGGCCGAGATCACCTACGCCAACAATCTCGACCGGATCGAGACCATCCGCTCGGACGGCCGCATCGACGGGGCGGACCCGTCCATCGCCGCGCTGACCGGCCGGATCGATGTGCGCTTCGCCGACCAGACGCTGGTGACGCAGGCGATCAACGGCGAGGCCTGCGAGATGGAATTCGCCTACGTCCTGCCCTCCGGCGAAAGCTTCACCTTCACCGTGCATGCCGTCTACCTGCCGCGCCCGCGCATCGAGATTTCCGGGCCGCAGGGCGTGCAGGCCACCTTCGACTGGCAGGCCGCCCGCGACAGCGTCGTTGGCCGGATGTGCACCGCCACCCTCGTGAACGATGTGGAGACTTATTAATGCTGACGCTCGACCTGACCAACGCGCCGCGCTGGCACGACGTCGCCCCCGGCGTTCGGGTGCAGCTGCGCCCGCTCACCACGGCGCTGATGGTGGCGACACGCAGCGACCCGGCCGTCGAGGCCGTTCCGGAAGAAGCCTCGGACGAGGAACGCGCCGTCGCTTTCGCGAAGGCGCTCGCGCGGCGTACCTTACTGGCCTGGGACGGCATTGGGGACGCGGACGGCAACGTGATCGACCCGAGCCCGGAGGCCATCGACGCGCTGCTCGATGTCTGGCCGATCTTCGAGGCCTTCCAGCTGACCTACGTCTCGAAGGGCCTGCTGCTGGAACAGGAAAAAAACGCCTCCGCGCCCTCGCCGAATGGTCCTTCGGCGGGGGCGAGCGCTACTGCGAAGCCTGTGCGCAAGCCTGCCCGGACTGCCCGGCGCGGCTGAACCGTCCGGAAACACCGGAGGGTTGGCAGGTCTGGGACCTCGTCGGCCGCCTTGGTGGGCAGCTCCGCGTGCTGCCCGGCGCCGTGATCGGCTGGGATATGTCGGCCGCGCTCGCGCTCGGTGACGCCCTCGGCGTACCGCCGCTCGTCACGGCCGAACTGCTGCCCGTCATCGAGGCGGTGATGGTCGCAAAACTCAACGAACAGATGGATCACTCCCATGGCTGAGAAGAGGGTCAGCGTCCGCCTCGCGGCCGTGGGCGGGCGACAGGTTCGCGCCGAGCTGGAAGGCGTGGGCGAGGCCGGGTCGCGTGGCTTCGGAAGGCTGAGCCGGGAGATGGAGGCTGCGAACGCCCGGCTCGCGGCTTTCTCACGCCGGGTCCGGGTTGCGGCGGCCGCCGCCGTGGCGGCTGCCGCGGCTGCTGGCGTGGCGATGATCCGCTCCGGGCTGCAGACGGTCGATGCGCAGGCCAAGCTCGCGCAGTCCCTCGGCACCACCGTCGCCTCGATCCAGACGCTGGAGCGTGCGGGCGAACTGGCGGGCGTCTCCATGTCCGGCATCGAGCAGGCGACGAAGGATCTGACGCGCCGTCTCAGCCAGGCGGCCGCCGGGACTGGCCCTGCCGCTGATGCGCTGGACCGGCTTGGCCTTTCCGCCACCGACCTGATTGCGCTGCCGCTGGACCAGCGCGTCGGCGCGATCAACGCCGCCATCGAGAATTTCGTGCCTGCCGCCGAGCGTGCGGCCGTCGCGGGTCAGCTTTTTGGCGAGGAAGGCTCCATCGCCATGTCGCGCATCGACACTGCGACACTGCGCCAGGCGACCGAGGACGTGCTTGCCTTCGGCGTCGTCGTTTCCGAACAGGACGCCGACCAGATCGAGCGCACGAACGATGCCATCTCGCGCCTCGGGTTGATCTGGCGCGGGCTATCGAACCAGCTGGCGGTAGCTGCGGCACCCGCGCTCGAGGCGGTTGCCAACGCCATGGCCGCCATTGCCAGCCGCACCGGGCCGCTCGGCATCGCCATTCGCGGTCTCTTCGACAACATTGGTCGACTGACCACCTATGCCGCCGCCTTCGCGGCCTTCCTCGCGGGCCGCTGGGTCGCCGGGCTGGCCGCCGCCGCGCTGTCGGTCCGCGGGTTGGCCACCGCGCTCGTCGTGTTGCGCGGGGCGCTGATCCGCACCGGCATCGGCGCTCTGATCGTCGGCGTCGGGGAGCTGATCTATCAACTTTCCCAAATCGTCGCCCGCGTGGGCGGGGTCGGCGAAGCGTTCCGGCTGCTCTCCGATCTGGCCTCCGAGGTCTGGTCGCGCATCGGGCTCGCGCTCGACGCCGCACTGGCCCGAATGGCGGCTGGATGGGAGGGGTTGAAGGCCGCCGCGCTCTCGGCGCTCGACGGCACCGTCGCAGGTGTCGTGGGGTTCGGGGACCGCACCGTCGCGATCTTCCAAGGGGCCTATGATGGCGCGGTGGCGATCTGGGGCAGCCTGCCGGGCGCCATCGGCGATTTCGCGTACCAAGCGGCGAACGGGCTGATCGGCGGGGTGGAGGCGATGCTGAACGGCGTCGTCACGCGCATCAACAGCTTCATCGAGACCCTGAACGCCGCGCTGGCCCTGCTGCCCGAATGGGCGACCGGCGAAGGCGGCGTGCGGATCGGCACGCTCGACGCGGTGGACCTGAGCCGGATCGACAACCCGTTCGAGGGGGCCGCGACGGCGGCCGGCACCGCGGCGGCCGATGCGTTCTCGGCGGCGCTTTCTCGGACCTACATCACTCCGCCCGATCTCGGTCTCGGCGCGATGGCGGAAGACGCGCGCGTCCGGGCCGATGCCTATCGCGAGGCCGCGGGTATGTTGACCGATGCAGCGACCCGGCCGCTTGCTGCCTGGCAGGCGCTGAAGGATGCCGTGACCGGGTCCGGCACGGAGGCCGAAACCGCGCTGACGGACGCCGCGACCTCCGCCGATGCGCTCGCGACCGGGCTCGACGACACCACTGCCGCGGCTAATGGCGCCGGTGGTGCTGCCCGCGATGCCGGAACCGCCGCTGGCGACGGGGCCGAGCGTGCCCTGACCGGCTGGCAGGCCGTGACGGCGGCGCTCTCGGACTATGCCAGCCGGGCGCGGGAGATCGGCGGCGATATCGGCCAGAGCCTCGTCAGCGCGTTTCAGTCGGCCGAGGACGCGGTCGGTGAGTTCGTGAAGACCGGCAAGCTGAACTTCCGCGATCTGGTGACCTCGCTCATCGCCGATCTCGCCAAGCTCGCGGCGCGGCGGTTCATCCTCGGTCCCATCGCCAACGCGCTCTCGGGCGCGCTTGGCGGCGCGGGCGGGATCTTCGCCAATATCCTGCACGCAGGCGGCATCGTCGGATCGTCCGGCCCCTCGCGCATGGTCCCGGCCATAGCCTTCGCCGCCGCTCCCCGGATGCATTCGGGCGGCGCGGTGGGGCTTCGGCACGACGAGGTTCCGGCAATCCTGCAGCGCGGCGAACGGGTGCTCTCGCGCCGCGAGGCGCAGAGCTACGGCGCGGGCGGCGGGATCAACGTCACCATCATGGCCCGCGACGCCGAGAGCTTCCGCCAGTCCCGCACGCAGGTCGCCGCCGACATCGCCCGGGCCGTGTCGCTCGGGCGGAGGGGCATGTGATGGCGTTCCACGAGGTCCGGTTTCCGGACAACATCAGCCGTGGCGCGCGGGGTGGGCCGGAGCGGCGCACGCAGATCGTCGAACTCGCCTCGGGCGACGAGGAGCGCAACGCCAGCTGGGCCAACTCGCGCCGTCGCTACGACGTCGCCTACGGCATCCGCCGCGCCGACGATCTGGCGGCGGTCGTCGCCTTCTTCGAGGCGCGAA
Organism: uncultured Sphingomonadales bacterium; assembly: GCA_937898525.1. Classification (GTDB taxonomy): domain Bacteria; phylum Pseudomonadota; class Alphaproteobacteria; order Sphingomonadales; family Sphingomonadaceae; genus Croceibacterium_A. The sequence goes on along the minus strand of CALCBC010000074.1, from coordinate 5,845 downwards.
ACGGCCGCCTGCATGGCTTTCGCTTCAAGGACTGGGGCGATCACAAATCCTGCCTGCCCTCGGGCACACCGGCGCTGACCGATCAGGCGATCGGCACCGGCGACGGCACAACGACAACCTTCCAACTGGTGAAGCGCTACGCCTCTGGCGCGCAATCCTGGACGCGCGCCATCGCCAAGCCGGTGGCGGGCAGTGTGCGCATCGCGCTCGCCGGGGCTGAGCAGCCCTCCGGCTGGTCGGTCGACACCACGACCGGCGTCGTCACCTTCACCGCGGCGCCGGGCTCCGGCCTCGCGATCACCGCGGGCTTCGAGTTCGACGTGCCGGTCCGTTTCGACACCGACGTGCTCGACGTGACGCTCGACCTCGAGCGGCTCGGCTCGATCACCTCCATCCCGCTGCTGGAACTGCGCCGATGAAGACCCTCGACCCCGCCCTGCAGGCCCATCTCGACGAGGGTACGACGACGCTTGCCTGGTGCTGGCGTATCGCCCGCGCCGATGGCGCGAGTTTCGGCTTCACCGACCACGACCGGACGCTCAGCTTCGACGGGACCGACTTCGAGCCCGAGAGCGGGCTCACGGCATCCGAGGTGCGGTCGGGATCGGACCTGTCGGTCGATGCGCAGGATGCCGAGGGGGTGCTGACCTCGGACCGCATCACCGAGACCGACATCCTCGACGGCCGCTGGGACAACGCGGAGGTCGATGTCTGGCGCGTGAACTGGGCCGACACCGGCCAGCGCGTCCTGATGCGGCGCGGCGCCATAGGTCAGATCCGGCGCGGGCGGCTCGCCTTCGTCGCCGAGGTCCGCTCGCTCGCCCACGTCTTGGGCCAGACGGTCGGGCGGACGTTCCAGGCGACCTGCGACGCCGCGCTTGGCGATGCGCGCTGCGGCGTCGATCTGGAGGATCCCGCATTCAAGGGCACCGGCGGTGTGATTGATCTCCTGCGGGACCGGGCGTTCACCGCCTCGGGGTTGGGCGCATTCACGTCCGGCTGGTTCACCTTCGGCACGCTCGAATGGACCTCCGGCGCGAACGCGGGGCGGCGCACCGAGGTGCTGGGCCATGATGTCACGGACGGCATCGCTGTGCTGACCCTGCTCGAGGCACCGGAGCGCGAGATCTCCGAGGGCGATGCCTTCACCATCCGTGCGGGCTGCGACAAGCGCATGGAAACCTGCGGCGCGAAGTTCGCCAACACGGCCAACTTCCGGGGCTTCCCGCACATCCCCGGCCAGGACGCGGTCCTGCGCTACGCGACGAAGGACGGCGGCCACGACGGAGGCGTGCTGTGACGCAACCTCTCGCATCGGCCGATCCCGCGCGTGTCATCGCCGTCGCACGCTCCTGGCTCGGCACGCCGTACCACGATCAGGCCAGCCTGCGCGGCGCCGGCTGCGATTGCCTCGGGCTCGCCCGGGGCGTCTGGCGCGAGGCCGTCGGCCCCGAGCCGTTCCCGATCCCGCCCTACAGCCGGGACTGGGGTGAGACCGGGCCGCGCGAGGTGCTGGCCGAGGGTGCGCGGCGCATGATGATCGAGGTGTCGCCTGCCGACGCCGGTCCCGGCGCGCTGGTGCTGTTCCGCATGAAGCCCCACGCCATCGCCAAGCATGTCGGGATCTTAACGGGCCCCGCCACCTTCCTCCACGCTTATGAGCGCTTGGGCGTCATCGAGGAACCGCTCACCCAAGTCTGGCGACGGCGCATCGCCTTCGCCTTCCTGTTTCCGCAACGCTGAGACCCGACCATGGCAACGCTCGTTCTCGGTGCCGCTGGCGCCGCCATTGGCGGTTCGATCGGCGGCGCGATCCTCGGCGTCAGCGCCGCGACCATCGGCGGCTTCATCGGCTCCAGCATCGGCTCGGTCGTCGACAGCTGGATCATCTCGTCGCTGGCGCCCACGCAGCGCATCGAGGGCGCGCGGCTCGACACGCTGCGCATCACCTCGGCCACCGAGGGCGCGGTGATCCCGCGGCTCTACGGGCGCATGCGCATGGGCGGCAACATCATCTGGGCGACGGATTTCCGCGAGGAGACGAAGACCACCACGCAGGGCGGCGGCAAGGGCGGCGGGGGCGGCAAGGTCAAAACCACCGAGTATCTGTACTATGCCAGCTTCGCCGTGGCGCTCTGCGAGGGCCCCGTCACCGGCATCGGGCGCATCTGGGCCGACGGCAAGCCGATGGACCTCTCCGGCGTGACCTGGCGCTGGTATCCGGGAAGTGAGGCGCAGGCGGCCGATCCGTTCATCGCCGCGAAGATGGGGGCGGCCAACACGCCGGCCTATCGCGGCACGGCCTATGTCGTCTTCGAGGAGCTGCCGCTTGCGACCTATGGCAACCGGCTGCCACAGCTTTCCTTCGAGGTGTTCCGCCCGCTCGCCGATCCCGACACCGCCGAGGGGCTGACCCGCGCCGTCACCATGATCCCGGCCTCGGGCGAGTTCACCTACGCGACGCAGGCGATCCGCAAGACCGACGGCGGCGCGACGGTGCCCGAGAACCTGAACGCGCTGGCCGACTCCACCGACATGGTCGAAGCGCTCGACCGGCTGCAGGCGATGGCCCCAGCGGTCGAAAGCGTCAGCCTCGTGGTGGCGTGGTTCGGCGACGATCTGCGCGCGGGATCGTGCAAGGTGCGGCCGGGCGTCGAGGTCTCGGCTAAATCGACCACGCCCGCCAGCTGGTCGGTGAACGGCGTCAGCCGCGCCAACGCCTTCCTCGTGAGCCGCGACGATCAGGATCGCCCCGTCTATGGCGGCACGCCGTCCGACTTCGCCGTCGTGCAGGCGATCCACGAGATGAAGGCGCGCGGGCTGCGGGTCACCTTCTACCCGTTCATCCTGATGGACGTGCCACCCGGCAACACGCTGCCGAACCCGTATTCCGACAACGCCGCGGAGACCGGTCAGCCTGCGTTCCCCTGGCGGGGGCGGATCACCTGTTCCCCGGCTGCGGGGTTCGCCGGGACGGTGGACAAGACCGCCACGGCGGCAAGCCAGGTCGCGGCGCTGTTCGGCACGGCGACGCCCGCGAGCTTCAGCGTCGCGGGTCAGTCGGTTTCGTGGATCGGGCCATCGGGCGACTGGGGCCTGCGCCGCATGGTGCTGCACTACGCCCATCTCTGCGCGGCGGCGGGCGGGGTCGATGCGTTCCTGATCGGGACCGAGATGCCGGGGCTGACGACCATCCGCTCGGGCGCCAGCATCTATCCGGCGGTGCAGGCCTATCGGGAACTGCTCGCGGATGTGCGCTCAATCCTCGGGTCCGGAACGAAGATCGGCTACGCCGCCGACTGGTCGGAGTATTTCGGTCACCAGCCGGGTGACGGCAGCGGCGACGTGTTCTTCCACCTCGACCCGCTCTGGGCCGATCCGGAGATCGATTTCATCGGGATCGACAACTACATGCCGCTGTCGGACTGGCGCGATGGCTTCGAACATGCCGACGCGGCCGAGGGCTGGCCCGCGATCTACGACCGGGCCTACCTGCAGGGGAACATCGCAGGCGGCGAAGGCTTCGACTGGTTCTATACCTCGGCCTCAGATCGGTCGGCACAGGTCCGCACCCCGATCACCGACGGTGCTGCGGGCAAGCCGTGGGTCTTCCGCTACAAGGATCTGCGCGCCTGGTGGTCGAACGCGCACTACAACCGCCCAGGCGGGGTGGAGAGCGGCACGCCGACGGCATGGGCGCCGGAGTCGAAGCCGATCTGGTTCACCGAGCTCGGCTGTCCCGCCATCGACCGGGGCACCAACCAGCCGAACGTCTTCTTCGATCCGAAGTCGTCGGAGAGCTTCACGCCACATTTCTCGCGGGGCTGGCGCGATGACGCGATCCAGCGGGCCTATCTCGAGGCGACATATCTCTGGTGGGGCGAGGCCGCGAACAACCTGCTGTCCTCGGTCTACGGCGGCCGGATGGTGCACGTCCCCGAATGCGCCGCCTGGACCTGGGACGCGCGGCCCTATCCGTTCTTTCCGGCGCTGACCGACGTCTGGACGGACGGCGCGAACTGGCGGCTTGGGCATTGGCTGACCGGGCGTCTCGGCGCGGTGTCGCTGGCCGCACTGGTCCGGCACCTCTGCCTGCGCGCCGGGCTGCCCGAGTCCCGGGTCGACGTCTCCGGCCTCTGGGGTGCGGTCGAGGGTTACGCCATCACCGCGCTGGAAAGCCCGCGCGCCTCGATCACCACACTGTCGCGGCATTTCGGCTTCGACGCGGTGGAGACCGAGGGCGTTATCCGGTTCGTCATGCGCGGGCGGGCGTCCGTCGCCACCCTCGCGCCCGACGATCTGGTGGCCGGTCGTGAAGGCGACGTGCTGGAACTGACGCGCGGCCAGGAGACCGAACTGCCGCAGGCGCTGAAGTGGCAGGTCTCCCGCGCCGACGAGGATTACGACGCGGCCCTCGTCGAGGCGCGGCGCATAACGGTGGACACGACGCGGATCGCCTCGGAGTCCTTCCCGATGGCTGTGCCACCCGAGGAGGCCGAGCGACGCTGCCGTCGCGCGTTGATGGAGGCGTGGGTGGGGCGCGAGACCGCGGCCTTCCGTCTGCCGCCCTCGCGCCTCGCCCTCGATCCGGCCGACGCGATCCGACTCGCGCATGACGGACGGCTGGTCGATCTGCGGCTCGTCTCCATCGCCGACGCCGAGGCGCGCGGCATCGAGGCGGTTCGCCAGGACCGGGCGACCTACGACCTGCCGCCCGGCGATCCCCGCGCAGCCTCACTGACGCGCGCGGTGGTGTTCGGCGCGCCGGATGCGGTGCTGATGGACCTGCCGCAGCTGACCGAGGACCAGCCCGAGCATCGACCGTTTGTCGCCGCGCACGCCGTTCCCTGGCCGGGCGAGATGGCGGTGTTCCGCAGCCCATCGACGGACGGGTTCGAACTGCTGACCACCGCTCAGTCCCGCGCCCGGATGGGGGCACTGGTCTCCGACTTCTACCCGGGCCCCACCTCGCGCTTCGACCTTGGCAATGCGCTGGTGGTCGATCTGCTGACCGGCACGCTGGAGAGCGTCACCGACCTGACGCTGTTTGGCGGAGCGAACGCGCTGGCCATCGAGAGCGCGCCGGGGGTGTGGGAGATCGTGCAGGCGAGCACGGCCGAGCTGCTCGCGCCCGGCCGGTATCGGCTGACCCGGCTCCTGCGCGGCCAGCGCGGCACCGAAAGCGCCATGGGCAATCCGGCGCCCGCAGGCGCGCGAGTCGTGGTGCTGGACGCGTCGCTCGCGTCCCTGCCGATCGCTGAGGCTGATCTCGGCATCCCGTGGAACTGGCGCATCGGCCCCGCGAGCCGCCCGGTCAGCGACGAGACCTATGTCGCGCAGGCTTTTACGCCCGAGGGCGTCGGACTGCGGCCGTTCTCCGTCGCCCATGTCGAACAGCCGTGGCGTCGCCCCCGCACGTCCGGCGATCTCACCATCCGCTGGACGCGCAGGTCCCGCGCGCTGGCCGCCGACAGCTGGGGCGGGCTTGAGGTGCCGCTGGCCGAGGAGCTGGAGGCCTACGAGGTCGAGCTCCTCGACGGCGCTGCCGTGAAGCGGGTGCTGAGCACGACCACGACCAGCGCGGTCTACACGGCCGCTCAGCAGAGCGCCGACTGGGGCGCGCCGCTCGGCCCCAGCGACACGCTCGACATACGCATCTTCCAGCTCTCCGCCCTCGCCGGGCGGGGCGCGCCCAAGATCGTCACGCTCACCTTCTGAGGCCATCCCATGTCCGACGTCACGACCCATCTCATGCTGCCGTACATCCTGGCGGCGCAGGCCCAGAAGCACGTCACCCACAACGAGGCGCTGCGGATCCTCGACGGGCTCGTCCAGCTCTCCGTCC
>CALCBC010000073.1 GCA_937898525.1 uncultured Sphingomonadales bacterium | reverse complement strand
AAGGCCGTGCCGCCTGCCAGGACGGCTGCCACCAGCCACAGCTTCCACCGCATCCCGTTCCTCCCTCTCGTGTTTACGGTGCATGTGCCAAACCACTCGGCCACCGTCGAGGGCCGATCGTGCGCGCATTCTGCGCCGCCTTGTGATTGTGTCCCCTTTTCCATCGGCTAGTGTGCCGGTCCAAAAACGACCTGGGAGGGACCATGCCGCGCATCAGCCTTATAGCATCCTTGGCACTCGTGCTCGCGGCGACGGTACCCGCCGCGTGCGCCAACGACGATCCGGGCCCGATCGCCGTCTACGGCAACAAGCAGACTTTCGAGATCGCCCCGGTGCTGCTCGCGGCCGAAGACCATTATCCGGGCGAGGCCACTGTCCGCATGGGCAGCCTCGCCAATCTCGTCGGCGCGCCACCGGTGCCCGGTTTCGGCGAGGAGGGCGAGGCCGACGTCGCCACCAACGCCGAGACCCAGCTGCTGCGCTACTCGGTCGAGAATCCGAACCTGCGTGTGATCCTCGGCGTCAGCGAGGGTCTCTACCGGATCGTCGCGCGCCGCTCCGCGGGTATCGAGAGCGTCGCCGACCTCAAGGGCAAGGCCGTCGCGACGATCCCGCAGACCAGCTCGGGCTATTTCCTCCACCGCATGCTCGAGCGCGCCGGCCTCAGCTTCGCCGACATCGACGCGCGGCCGATCGTCCCGCTCGCCGGGATGACCGAGGCTTTGCGCAAGGGCGAGGTCGACGCGGTGGTGATCTGGGAACCCGAGAGCGAGAACGCCGCGCAGGTGCTTGGAACCGACATGATCGAGTTCTCGGGCGAGGGCGTCTATCGCGAGCTGTTCAACCTCAACACGACCGCCGAGAAGCTCGCCGACCCCGTCACCCGCGCGAAGATCGTCCGCTTCGTCCGCGCTATCATCGACGCTTCGGCTGAGCTGCGCGCCGACCCGGCACGCGCCAGGGCGCTCGTGGTCGAGGCAGGCGGCTTCTCGCCGGAGGACGTCGAGGACAGCTGGAAGCATCACCGCTACGAGCCCGGCATCCCGCCCGACCTGCTCGACGTGATGGTGGTCGAGGAGCAATGGCTTGCCGCCCAGGCCAACCGCCCCCCGCGCTCGCGCGAGGAGCTTGCGGCACTGATCGACACCAGCGTCTACGAAGAGGCGCTGGCGCTCGATCCCTGACGCAGCCGTCGCAGGACGCCGTTCCTTAACCAGTTCAGGCTATTCGCAGGTCATGGCGTTCCGCGACCTGCGCCTTCCGCTCGGCTTCCTTGCCGCCCTGCTCGTGCTCGGCGTGCCCTGCTGGCGCGTGCCCTACGGGGAGCTGGAGCTGGTCGGCCCGGCGGTGTGGGCCGGGCTCGTCGTGCTCGCGGGAATCGCGCTGATGCTTGCGGTGGTCCACGAAGGCCGCCTGCGCCGGGTGCTGCTGGTGATGGGCTCGTGCCCCGCAGCGGTGGTGATGATTCGCGTCGCGGCCGATACCGCGGTCGACCCCACCCGGCACAACCTGTGGCCGTTCGAGGTCGTTTTCGCGCTTGTCGCGGGCGCGGTGACCATGCTCCCGGCGCTTGTTGCCGGCGTCGTCGCCCGGCGCTCCTCCGAGCGCGCCTCCGACTGATCTCGAGAAAATAGGGACAGTCCCTGTTTTCTCGCCTGACGAGGCCCGCGCGCCGTCACCCCTTTCCAGCTCCGGCAAGGGCCAGCTTCGACTTTCCATCCAGCGGAAGCGTTGGACTGGGTCCGAACCCGGAAGCCGTGCTTGAACAATCTCCTCCGCTCCGACAATCTCGCCGCAAACAGTGCCCCAGAGGAGAGCCGCATGCGTCTGATCGCCACCGAGGAAGCCTGGTCGATCCCCGAAGTCGCCGAAGAGCTGCGCAAGATCGCCAACAGCCCGACCCAGAGCCTCGACAAGCTGCTCGTCAAGGGCATCTACGACGCGCCGGCCGACACCTCCGGCTACAACAAGCTCGACTTCCTTTCCGGCCTGCTGGACGTCGAGCAGCACCGGCTGCCGCAGATGGACGAACTGGGCGTCGACATGCACCTGCTCGCGCTGACCGCGCCCGGGGTCCAGATGTTCGATGCCGACACCGCGCACGAGCTGGCGATGCTCGCCAACGATCGCCTCGCCGAGGTCTGCCGCAAGTATCCGACGCGCTTCGCCGGCCTCGCCAGCTTTGCGCCGCACAGCCCGAAGCGCGCGGCGAAGGAGATGGAACGGGCGATCACCGAGCTGAAGCTCAACGGCTTCATGATCAACAGCCACACCTACGGCGAGTACCTCGACGATCCCAAGTTCTGGCCGATCCTCGAGGCCGCCGAGGCGCTCGACCGCTGCATCTACATCCACCCGCGGGCCGCCAGCGACACCCTCAAGGGCCCGCTGCAGGACTACGGCATGGACTCGGCGATGTGGGGTTACGGCGTCGAGGTCGGCACCCACGCGGTACGGATGATGGCCGGCGGCGTGTTCGACCGCTTCCCGAAGCTCAAGATCTGCATCGGCCACATGGGCGAGGCGGTGCCGTTCTGGATCTGGCGGATCAACTTCATGAACACCCGTGCGCAGAAGGTCGGCCGCGCGCGCAAGACCGAGCGCACGATGGCCGAATACTTCCGCGACAACTTCGTCATCACCACCAGCGGCGTCGAGGACCCCCTCGCGCTGCGCTACGCGATCGACAAGCTCGGCGTGGAGAACGTAATGTGGGCGATCGACTACCCGTACCAGCCGATGAAGCCCGCGGTCGATTTCATCGAGGCGTTCGAGTGCACCGACGAGGAACGCCACGCGCTGTGCCACGGCAACGCCGAACGCGTGTTCCACATCGCGCGGGAGTGAGGCATTCCCCCTGATGGCAACGGGCCTATTCGTCGTTCTCGCCGTTCTCCTCCTCGGCAACGCGCTCAGCGGTGCCGTATACGGCAAGATGTGGCTTCAGAACCGGCTCATAGCTCGCGACTACCCCAACTTCAGCTGGCAAGTGTTCTGGAATGTCGCGGTCGCTGGGTTGATGGCATCTATGGCCTGGATCAGCGGTGGCTGAGCGATGACAAGCGCACCCCTCACCGGCCTCAAGGTCGTCGAGCTCGCCCGCGTCCTCGCCGGGCCGTGGGCCGGGCAGATCCTCGCCGACCTCGGCGCGGAAGTCATCAAGGTCGAAAGCCCCGAGGGCGACGACACCCGCCGCTGGGGCCCGCCGTTCGTCGACAACGGCGACGGCACCGAGGACGCCGCCTACTTCCACGCCACCAACCGCGGCAAGCGCTCGATCGTCGCCGACTTCACCACCCACGCAGGCCGCCAGACGGTGCTCGGCCTCGTGCGCGAGGCCGACGTGCTGATCGAGAACTTCAAGCTCGGCGGGCTCGCCAAGTACGGGCTCGACTATCCGAGCCTCGGCGAGATCAACCCGCGCCTCGTCTACTGCTCGATCACCGGCTTCGGCCACGACGGCCCCTACGCGCCGCGCGCCGGCTACGACTTCATCGTCCAGGGCATGAGCGGGATCATGGACCTGACCGGCGATCCCGCCGGCCCGCCGATGAAGATCGGCGTCGCCTATGCCGACATCCTGACCGGCCTCTACGCGGTGATCGCGATCCAGGCCGCGCTGCGCCAGCGCGAGGTGACCGGCCGCGGCCAGCACATCGACATGGCGCTGTTCGACGTGATGACCGGCACGCTCGCCAACCAGGCGATGAACTATCTCGTCTCGGGCAAGGCGCCGCGCCGCCTCGGCAACGCCCACCCGAACATCGCGCCCTACGAGGCGTTCCCGGTCGCCGACGGCTGGATCATCCTCGCGGTCGGCAACGACGCGCAGTTCCTGCGCCTCACCGACGTGATCGACATTCCTTACGAGAAGAAGTGGTGGAGCAACGCCGGCCGCGTCCGCGATCGCGTCGCCCTGTCTCAGGCGATCGCCGCCCAGACCCGCGACTGGGAACGCGACGCGCTGCTTGCCGCGCTCGAAGAGCAGGGCATCCCGGCCGGCCCGATCAACACCGTCGCCGAGGCTCTCGCCGACCCGCAGATCGCCGCGCGCGGGATGGTCCTCGACCTCGGCGAGGGCCTCAGGGGCCTGCGCACCCCGATCCGCTTCTCAGACGCCGAACTGGCCCCGCCGAAACGCTCGCCGAAGCTGGGTGAGGGCTGACCGAGCGCTCACCCGGCCGCGCACGCGGGCTCCATCTTTTCGCACAAAGCCGCGAAGCCACGAAGAGACAGCGGCGATGTGACCGGGGCATTACACCCTGGCGTCTTGGCGTCTTTGTGCGCCAATTCCTATTTGATCATTCACGCGAGCGAGGGAAGCCGGTAGCAATTCGGGGCAGGGCAAAGGTCCGATATTCGGCAGTGACTTGAGCGGAGGAGTTGCGATGCGTCGACTGGCATGGGCTGTGGCCTTGTCCCTCGCGCTGGCGACCCCCGCCGCTGCAGCATCGGTGGACGGGCTCGAAATCCACTCCACCGTCCACGGCACCGGCGAGCGGACGGTGATCTTCGTCCACGGCTGGACCTGCGACGAGAGCTCGTGGGCCGCCCAGGTGCCGGCCTTCGCCGGGGATTACCGGGTGGTCACGCTCGACCTCCCCGGCCACGGCAAGAGCGACGTGCCGGCGCCGGAGGCCTTCTCGATGGACCTGTTCGCAAGGGCGGTCGAGGCTGTCCGAGAGGAAGTCGGCGCTGACAAGGCCGTGCTGGTCGGTCACTCGATGGGAGCGGTGGTGATCCGCGAGTACGCGCTCGACTACCCCGAACACGTCGCCGGCCTCGTGGCGGTCGACGGCCCGCTCGACGTGCGGTCCTTCGCGGACTTTCCCGGGTTCGGCCCGCTCACCCCTGACGCGCGCAAGCAGATGGTCGAGAGCATGTTCGCCCCTGCCACCTCGCCGGAGCTGCGCGAGGCGATCAGCGCGATGATGCTCGCTGCTCCTGAAGCGACGGTAGTGGGAGCAGGGCGAGCGATGTTCGACCCCGTCCTGCAGGAACAGGCGAACGCGACCATCGCTGTCCCTGCGCTCAGCGTGTTCGCCGGCGGCCCGGGCTTCGGCAAGTCCGACGCCACGCGTGAGGTCCTGCCCGACTGGACCTCCGAAACCTACGACGCCAACGGACACTTCCTGATGATGGAGGACCCG
>CALCBC010000072.1 GCA_937898525.1 uncultured Sphingomonadales bacterium | reverse complement strand
GTGTGGGTGAACATGTGGACCATGAAGATCCCGCCCGGATCGACGAAGCGGCGGTCGCCGCCCATGAACACGAAGTTGCAGGCGGAGAAGCAGACCCAGTCCCGTGGAATGCGCGTGGCCATCCCCGTGAACGAGCGGATCACCTTGCCGGCCTCGTTCCCGGCCCGTGCATCGCCACCGCGCGAACGCAGCCAGATCTCCTCGATCAGATCGTCGCGCTCAATCGCTGCGCGGAGCCGCTCCGGCAGGCCTGCGTCGATGATTCCCTCGGCGATGAGGATGTGCTTGCCATCCACGGTGCGCGGAGTGAGCGTCATGGCCCGGGCCGGCCCCCAGCCCGGTTCCGCCGGGCAGGTCGGGTTCTTGGGATCGTTGGCTGCGCCGAGCAACGCCAGCGCCGCAAGCGCGGCGACCGGCCGCAACCACCGCGTCATGCGGCGATCGCGTATCGCGCCGCTGGCGGGCGGCGACACATGCGCTTCTCGGCCCGGGTCTCCTCACCCTTCACGATGATCACGTCGGAGACCATGATGCACTGCAGGCCGTTTTCGTCGACATCGTTGCTGGCGACCACGGTGGAGGTGCCCGAGACATCCTCGCGCGTGTTCGAAGTCCAGGCGGCCATCTGGCCGACTTGGGGCGCTCCGTCCTCGCTGCCGTCGGCCGAACGAGTCGCCTCGAGCGTCGCGTTGGCCGCCTGCTGCTGTTCCTCGGGATCGAGCCGGCAGGCGATCGAGTGTGTCAGCTGGTCGGCGAGCGAGGCGACCGGAACGTAAGTCAGCAGCCCGCCGGCGCTGCCCGCCGCCCGGCCGGCGAGCGAACCGATGATGCCGCCGGCAATGCGCGATCCGGCGCTGCGGTTGGACTCGGCACACTTGTCGTCGCTGCTCGAGCTCGAACTGCGCGAGCCGCGCAGGAGGCCGCCGAACTGCGCCTGTGCCGGCATGGCGAGGCCCGCCAGCGCTAGCGCCACGGCGCCGACGCCGAGCGACCTGAGACCACTCCCAAGCATCTCAAATCCTTCGTGAGCTCTCTCGTAGCCGCGACGATAGCACTCTCGCACGGGAGTTGCACGGAGGTTATTCGGGTACGTTCGCGCGCAGTTCCTCGAGCCATACGGCCGCCGAGGCGTCACTCGGCGCGCGCCAGTCGCCCCGCGGGCTCAGCGCGCCTGCGGTCGAAACCTTGGGCCCGTTGGGGATCGCACTGCGCTTGAACTGGCTGAAGGCGAAGAAGCGCTGCAGGAAGCTTTCGAGCCAGCGGCGGATCGTCGCGAGGTCGTATTCGTTGCGGCTTGCTTCGGGCAGCCCTGCCGGCCAGCCGCCGCGCGCCTTGTCGCGCCAGGCGTGCCAGGCGAGGAACGCGACCTTCGACGGCTTCTGACCGTAGCGCACGATGTGATGCAGGAAGAAGTCGTTGAGCTCGTAGGGGCCGATCTTCTGCTCGGTAGACTGGACTTCGCCGTCCTCGCCGGCCGGCACGAGTTCCGGGCTGATCTCCTGCGCGAGGATCGCTTCGAGCACCTTGTCTGTCTCCGGGTCGAACTGGTTCGTCCGGGTGCACCAGCGGATCAGGTACTGGATCAGCGTCTTCGGCACTCCGGCGTTGACGTTGTAGTGCGCCATCTGGTCGCCGACGCCGTAAGTGCTCCAGCCAAGCGCGACTTCCGACAGGTCGCCGGTGCCGAGCACGAAGCCGTTGTGGTGCCCGGCGAGACGGAACAGGTAGTCGGTGCGCAGCCCGGCCTGGACGTTTTCGAAGGTCACGTCATGGACCGGCTCGCCCTTGGCGAACGGGTGGCCGATGTTCTCGAGCATCGTCATCGCGGTTGGGCGGATGTCGATCTCCTCGGCGGTAATGCCGAGCGCCTTCATCAGCTTCCAGGCGTTCGAGCGGGTGCCCTCTGACGTGCCGAAGCCCGGCATCGTGTAGCCGCGGATCGTCGTGCGCGGCAGGCCGAGCCGGTCGCAGACCTTGGCCGCGACGATCAGCGCGTGTGTCGAATCGAGCCCACCCGAGACGCCGATCACCATGGACGATCCGCGGGTCTGCTCGAACCGGCGCATCAGCCCGTCGACCTGGATGTTGAAGGCCTCGTAGCAGTCCTCGTCGAGCTTGTGCGGCCGGTTGGGAACGAACGGGAAGCGGCGGATCGGGCGGACGAGGCCGATGTCGCCGTCGGCCGGGCAGTGGTCGAAGCGGACCACGCGGAAGCGGTCTTCGGGGCGCCCGGCGGCTTCGGCCGCGTCGGCGAAAGTCGGCAGGCGCTGGCGATCGCCGAGGATGCGGTCGGTGTCGATGTCGGCGATGGCCAGCTCGGGACGGAGCGCGAAGCGCTCGCTCTCCGCAAGCAGGTCGCCGAGTTCGTAGATCACCCCCTGGCCGTCCCATGCGAGGTCGGTGGTGCTCTCGCCGTGGCCGGCGGCCGAATAGACGTAGGCGCTCGCGGTGCGCGCCGATTGCGCCCGACACAGAAGGTGGCGTTCGTCGGCCTTGCCGATGACGATGTTCGAAGCCGACAGGTTGGCCAGAATCGTCGCCCCGGCGAGCGCGCCGGCGGTCGAGGGCGGGTCGGGCGCCCAGAAGTCCTCGCAGATCTCGACGAATACCTGGAAGCCGCGAAGCCGGTTCGAGGCGAAGACGAGGTCGGTTCCGAACGGCACTTCCACCTCGCCGACGCGGATCGTGGCGCCGCGCACGGTCAGTCCGGAGGCGAACCAGCGTTTCTCGTAGAATTCGCGATAGTTCGGCAGGTACGACTTGGGCACCACGCCGAGCAGCTTGCCGTCCGCGATCGCCAGCGCGCAGTTGTAGACGCGCCCGTTGTGCCGGAGCGGCGCGCCGATCAGCAGCACCGGACTGAGCCCGCGGCTTGCGGCGACGATCTCGCGGACGGCGGCCTCCGAAGCGTCGAGCAGCGCCGACTGCAGGTGGAGGTCGTCGATCGCGTAGGACGAGACGCACAGCTCGGGATAGACCAGCAGGTCGACGTGCGCGGCGTGGGCGCGGCGCGCCTCGGCGATGATCCCGTCGCGGTTGAAGGCGACATCGGCCGTGCGCACGGGCGGCGTGCTTGTGGCGACGCGGACGAAGCCGTGCCGGTGCATCGCGTAGAACGGATGCGCTTGGCGGGCGCGCGCGCTGCCCGGTTCCTCGGCCGGCAGCAGCCAGTCCTCGGGTTGGCATATGCCGAGCTCCGCCAGGCGTCGTTGCGCGGCTGCGCGCGGAATCTTGCCCTTGGCTTCCCAGCCATAAACCGTGCGACTGGGCCATGGACGCGGCGCACCGTAGCGCTCGCCGAATTCGCCGGCCGAAAGCGGCGGGACATGCGCCTCGCGCCAGGCGCGGATCTTCTGGCCGGCTTTATGCATCGCAGTCATGTATCCGTAAGGGATACCAGACACAAGGTCATGACGCGGAAATGGCTTGATGAAGCATGTCCAGAGCTACTTTCAGTGCTGCGATGCGCACCCCTTGTCTCCCTATCGGGCCAAAGTGGGCCTCGCGGTGGCAGGTGGCGCCATGGCGTCGCGCGCAGGCGAAGTGGACCAGGCCCTCCTCGTCGCCATCGTCGCCGGGCCCGGCGAACCCGGTGATCGACAGCGCCACGTCGGCCCGCGAGCGCCGCAGGGCCCCGAGCGCCATTTCGACAGCGATCTCCTCGCTCACCGCCCCGCACGACTCCACCTTGTCGCGCGCGATGCCGAGCAGGTCGCACTTGGCGTCTTCCGAATAGACGACGAAACCGCGCTCGAACACGTGACCGCGGCCCTGGACGTCGGTCAGCAGCGCGGCGAGCAGCCCACCGGTGCAGCTTTCCGCCGTCGCCAGCGCGAGTTGGCGTTCGTGCGCGAGATCGAGCACGGCGTCGGCAAGGTCCTGCACGTCATCGGGGAGGGCGGGGTCGAGCGTTTCAGCCATCCGCAGTTGATCGCTCGAACGGCCGGGTTGTTCCGAACGCGCGATGCGCCCTCCGCTGGCTCCCTGCCCGTCGCTGGGGCAGGTTCGTACCATGAGCGGCGGGGGCGATCACGATCTCTCGGGTGAATCGACCGGAATCTACCGCTATCCGGCGCGCTATCCGCCCAACAGCTTCGAGGCGTCGATCCGCGACTCTGGCGGCATCATCACCGGGGTGATCCATCAGCCGGCGAGTTCTTCGAGCAGACCCGCGTGCAGCACGCGGTGATCGAGGGACGGCGCGTCAGCTGGATCAAGATCTACGACGACCTCGGGCGCGCCACGCCGCACTACGAGGGGACGGTGCATGCGGACGGCGAGGAAATCGAAGGGACCTGGCACATTCCCGGCGACTGGTCCGGCACCTTCATGATGGTGAGGCGGCGCAAGGAAGGCGCGCACGCAACGCGCATGGTCGGCGAGACGGCCGGCGCCCGTTAGCCTATTCGGCGGCGACCGCCTCGTAGCCGATTGGCAGCCTCGCGCGCACGGTCGCTTCGCCCAGGTCGAGCCCGTAAAGCTTGGCCGCGTTGCCGCCGACGAGGCCGCGCACGGTCTCGGGATCGAGGTGTCCCATCGTCTCGCCGATCGTGCGCACCGAGTTGGGCCAGATCGAGTCCGGGTGTGGGTAGTCGCTCGCCCACAGCAGGTTCTCGGGGCCCCAGAACTCGAGCAGCCGCATCGCCGTCGGACTCTGCTGGAAAGTGCCGTAGACCTGGCGCCGGAACACCTCCGAGGGCTTCATCTTGTGCGGGATGCCGCCCTTGTCGGCCCAGTAGTCGGCGCATTCCCACAGGCGCCAGTGACGGTAGTCGAGCTCCTCGACCACCCACGGGACCCAGCCGACCCCGCTCTCAGCTATGACGATCTTCAGTTTCGGGTGCCGCTCGAGGATGCCCCATGCGAAGAGGTCGACGAACGGATCGAGGAACTGCTCGATGAACATCTTGGCGTGAAGGAAGGTCGCGCCGGGGCTTCCCTTGTACTTGTCGAACGCGTCGCTGGCCTTGGGGAACACGGTGACATGGAAGCTGAGCACGATGCCGGTCTGCTCGAGCAGGTCGAACAACGGCTCCCAGCGCTTGTCCTCGAGCCGCGGCTCGGCGACCGCGATCTGCAGGTTGGCCTGCCTTACGCCGCCCTTCTCGGCGAGGCGCTTGAGCTCGTCATGAGCCGCCTCGGGATGCGGCGGAAGCATGGCGACGCCGATCAGCCGGTCGGGAGCGGCCGAGCAGAAATCTTCGTAGAGCCAGTCGTTGTAGGCGGCGTAGCAGGCGCGCATGAACGCCTCGTCCTGCGTCCGGATCGACGTGACGGGTCCGAACACGAGGTGCGCCCAGACCTGGTCGCGATCCATGTCCTGCAGCCGCAACTGCGGGTTGCCGGCGCGCAGCTCGGTCAGGTCTTCGATCCCGCCCCGGTCGTAGGCGGTGTGGATCGGCTTGGGGCCGTCGCCGAACAGCGTGTTCTTCTGGCCCGACCAGAAACCCCAGCGCTCGCCGTCGGCGACCCACATTGCGCCGGTGTCGGAAATCTCGACCCGCGGAGTGCGTTCGCCCCAGCTCGCGGCCATCCGCTTCTGCCACACGTCGGCCGGCAGCATGTTGAGGTCGAGGTGGTCGTCGCAGCTGACGAGGGCGGCTTCGAACATGAAGAACTCCGAGATGCTTAGCTTGCTAATAGGCTGCCCGGCCGGGCAGGGCAATCGATAGCGGCCCAGCTACTTGCGAGCGAGGACATTGTGCCACGGCGTGGGGACGTGGCCGAAGCTGAAGCCGTCATAGGTCGAGATCCCGAGCTCTGACCACGGCGCCGCCTGGCGATAGGCCGTCTCGAGCCGCGCCGCCGGAAGGTAGCCATAGAACCGCCCGTGCGCGCCGCGCCCGCCGCATTCGCCGCCCTTGAAGCTTGCCCAGTGCATCCCGCCGGGACGTAGCGCGCGGTGAATGCGGGCGAGGATCGCGGGCAGCTCCTCCTCGCGCAGGGGCAGCAGGGGCGCCTGGCACCACACCGCGTCGAAGGCTTCGACGGAGTCGAGCTCGTCGAAGCGCATTACGGGCACCTCCAACCCGAGCCGCCTGCTGGCGAGGCCAGCCATTTGCGGTGACCCGTCGCTCGGGTGGATGTCGAAGCCGCGCGCGATCATATGCTCGGCATCCCGGCCATCGCCGCAGCCGAGCTCGAGAATGCGCGCGCCCGCGGGTAGCCGGTCGAGAAAGTGGTCGAGTTGCGGGCTCGCCCCGGATTGCGGCAGGGCTTCCGCCCATTCGCGGCCGCGCCCTTCGTAGAACTGCAGTGTCTCCCGATCCATCGCTACGGCTCTAGGGCGGTGGAGGCGCCTCGCAACGAAAAAGGGCGCTCCCTCCGGGGAGCGCCCTCATGGACCGGCGAAGGGGACGCGCCGGTCTTCGGTTCAGCGGCAGCGAACCTCGCCGCGATCGATCTCGCGGCCGAGCAGCGCGCCGGCTGCGGCGCCGAGAATGGTGCCGGTCGCCCGCTCGCCGCGGGTGTCGATCGCCCGGCCGGCCAGAGCGCCGGCCGCGGCGCCGACGATCAGGCCGGTCGTGCCGTTGTCGCGACGGCAGTAGTACCGGCCGTCGTTGCCGCGCCAGTAGCGGACGCCGTTGGCGCTCCGATAATAGCGGCGGTCGTGGTGATGCTTCTTGTAATGTTTGCCGTGCGCCGGCGCCCACCGCGGTGGGTCGGCCAGGGCCGGGGCCGCGGGGACCGCCAGGGCCGCAGCGGCGATTGCGAGCAGGGTCTTACGCATCTCTGTGCCTTTCCGTGCCTTGTTGCCTCATGGAACGGCATCTGTCGTTCAGCGATCCCCAACCTCCGATGAACAGATTGGCTCCCTGCGAAACTTGCGACAAGCTGTGATAAACGGGCGACCGATGGTTGGTTGCCGATGACAGGCACCCGCGGAGATCGCTCTGGTCGACCCTTCCGGTGCGCCACCGGTGCCGCCGATGGCCGCCAAGAGCGCGAGGGCGATCGCAGGAAAAGCAGGGACTGTCCCTCTTTTCTCGGAAAATGGGGACTGTCCCGCTTTTCTCGGCGAGTCAGGCGGGGACCGTCTTGTCTGGAAGCGCCCGGTAGCGGTCTTCGGTCTCGATCATGTAGTTGCGCGTGATCGGGGCGGCGTAGCGGCTGCGCAGGTACTGCAGCTGGTAGACGCACATCCCGCCGTCGGTGAACATCGTCATCGAGCCGGCAAGATAGAACGCATAGAGCCGCCAGAAACGCTCGTCCCTGAACCGGACGACCTCGTCGTGATTGGCCTTGAACCGCTCGTACCAGGCGCGCAGCGTGTAGGCGTAGTGCAGTCGCAGCATCTCGCAGTCGGCCATGATCAGCCGCTCGCGCTCGCTCGCCGAGACGATCTCGCCGAGCGAGGGCAGGTAGCCGCCCGGGAAGATGTACTTCTGCATGAAGGCGTCGGTCGTGCCAGGCTTTCCCATCCGGCCCATCGTGTGGATCAGCGCCGCGCCACCGGGAGTCAGCAGGTCGTGCACCGTGCGAAAGAACACCGGGAAGAACGCCGTGCCGAGATGTTCGAACATCCCGATCGAGACGATCCGGTCGAACTGGCCTTCGACGTCGCGGTAGTCCATCAGCTCGAACCGGACGCGATCTGACACGCCCGCTGTCGCGGCCCGTTCGCGGGCGACTTTCAGCTGTTCTTCCGACAACGTCACGCCGAGCACTTCCACGTCAGCGACGCGGTTCAGGTAGAGCGCCAGTCCGCCCCAGCCGCACCCGAGGTCGAGCACCTTCTGCCCGGGCTCGAGCAGCAGCTTCGAGGCGATGTGCGCCTTCTTGTCGAGCTGGGCCTGCTCGATCGAGTTCTGCGGATCGGTGAAGTAGGCGCAGCTGTACTGCATGTCGGGGTCGAGGAACATGCGGTAGATCTCGTTGCCGATGTCGTAATGGTGAACGACGTTCCTCCGGGCATCCGCCTTGCGATTGTAGGTGTTGATGAAGTGCCGGAGGCGGCCGGTGTACTTCTTGAACTTGCTGCGCCCCTTGCGCTCCTCCCAGCGGCTGTTGCGCCGGATCAGCAGGATCAGGTCGATGATTTCTCCCTCGACCAGCTGGAGCCGGTCGTCCATCCAGGTCTCGACCGTGCCGAGCGCCGGATCGCGAACGATCTGGAGCGCGGCGCGGTTGTCGGTCAGCCGCACCGTCACGGGGCGCAGCTCGGGATCGGGCGAACCGTAGCGGAAGGTCTTCCCGGAGGGACCGATGATCGTCAGCTCGCCGCGCTTGAGAAGCGTGGCCAGCATCTTGTCGAGGAGCCGCATCGGGCGAAGATATACGGAAGAGATCGAATCGCAACGGGGCGAATTGTCGGCGTCACTTGCCGCGCGGCGGCCCAGTTCATCGACAATTCAGTGGGCCGATGCGAGCCGCGGCCGGGACGGAAGGAAGAATCATGCGGGTCAGTTGGATACTTGCCGGGGCGGCGCTCGTGCTGGCCGGTCCAGGCGTGGCGCAGGACATTGCGCGGCTGACCGTAGCCGGGGAATGCGCCTCGGTTCCGCTCCTGCCGGCGGCAATCCCGGTGGTCGAGGTGACGATCGGCGGCAAGGGCCCGTACCGCTTTGCGATCGACACAGGCGCGCAGGGACACGGACGGATCAGCATGGCGCTGGCCGAACAGCTGGGCCTGCCGAAGGTCGGCGAGGTAGGCGCGCCCGCTCCGGGAGGCGCCGTCGCCACACGCCCGGTGTTCGGCGCCGCGGAGGTCTCGGTCGGCGACATCAGCTTCAAGAACATCGATCTCGTTGCAATGTCGGATGTGCGCGGTCCGCAGTCCGAATGGGACGGCATCCTCGGCAACGAGCTGCTCGAGCTCGTGCCGCTGACGCTCGACTACGGCAACGCCCGTGCGCGGTTCGGCGGGCCTGGCCTGTCGGAAGGCGTGCCGGTCAAGTTCGATCGCGGTATTCCGATCGTGCCGGTCGAGATCGCCGGACAGCGCTTCGAGGTTCATTTCGACAGCGGCAACGGGGCCGGGGGCCTGTTCCTCGACGAGGACAAGGCGAAAGGCCTGCCGCTCGGCGGCGAGCCGGTCCAGCGCGGGGCAGCGCGCACGACGTTCGGCGACTCTCCGATCATGGAGGCGCCGTTGACGATCTCGGCCATGCTCGGCGGTACGCCGCTGTCGCTCAACGCGATCGGCTGGCCGAGCCCGCGCCCGGGCGGCAACCTCGGTTCGAAGGCGATGGCCGGGCTCAGCATCACCATCGACACGAAGTCGGACCTCGTGGTCGTCGAGCGCTCGGGAGCGCCACCGCGCTGCCGCTGATCAGGCGCCGCCGGTGCCGCGCGGCGGGAACAGTTTCCCCCGCGCGAAAGCGAACACCGCGAAGATCAGGACCATGATCAGGAAGAAGTCGACGAAGGTCGTGTAGAACAGCCACACGTCGGTGCTGGCGAGGCGGGCGACGGCATAGTTGAGCCCGGCCATGACCAGCCCGAGCACGCCCATGCCCAGCGCGAGGCGGCCGGGATCGACGTCGTTGTACGGCAGGTAGCGCGTCAGCGCCTTGCCGAGCCGGTTGCCGCCGAGCAGCCCGTCGCCGAGGAACAGCACGGCGCTGATCGTGCCGACGATCGTCCCGCGCATCTTCACCGCCATGTCGTCCTGGAAGGCGATCGCCAATCCGGCCGAGATCAGCAGCAGCACGACGCCGAACAGTGCGAGTCCGCCGGTCAGGTCGACCCTGACGAAACGCTGGGCGACGACGAGCGCGATGCCCGCGCCCGCCCCGACGAGCGCGGCGGTGCTGAGATCCGTCAGCTTGGCGACGACGAAGAACAGCAGGCCGAGCGCCAAGTCGACCACGATCGGCACCTTGTTGCGCGCCAGCTGGCCCGGATCGTAGCCCTTGGCCCTGAGCTCGTCGCTGCCTCCCGCCATGCTCTTGCGCATCGCCTCGCCCAGCGTCGCCGCCTCGATGGCCGAAACGGTCTCGCGGTACTTGTCCGGATAGGCGATGGTCCGTCCGGGGTGGCTTTCGTGGATCAGCTCGCCGTCGAGCCGGGCGGCAATGCCGATCGACCAGCTGCTGACGTAGCCCGCCTCGACTTCGAGCTGCGAGCCGTCGGGAAGCCTGGCGGCAAGCCGATGATTGCGGACGGCCTCGGGCCCGAAGGCCGGGGTACGGTCCCACGCGAACGGCACGCCGTCGATCGACAGCTCGGAGACGAGCTCGTCGGAGCGCGCGCGCGTGACGACGGTGACGCTGTGCCGGCCGGCGGTGAACCGGCGCCGGTACGTCCACCAGGTGAAACTCACCCGAGCGCGGCCTGCTTTTCGGCCGCCAGCCGGTCGAGCTCGGCGCGGCTCTTCTTCTCGGCCGCGGTCTTTAGCTGGCCGCAGGCCGCGTCGATGTCGCGCCCGCGCGGGGTCCGCACAGGGGCCGAGATGCCGGCCTCGAACACGATCTCGGAAAAGCGCCGGATCCGCTCGGGCGTCGAGCACTCGTAGGGCGCGCCGGGCCACGGGTTGAAGGGGATCAGGTTGACCTTGGCCGGCAGCTTGTACTTGCGGATCAGACGGACCAGCTCGCGTGCGTCCTCGTCGCTGTCGTTCTTGTCCTTGAGCATCACGTATTCGAACGTGATGCGCCGCGCGTTCGAGGCGCCGGGGTAAGCGGCGCAGGCCTCGAGGAGCTCCTCGATACCGTACTTGCGGTTGAGCGGGACGATCTCGTCGCGCACTTCCTTGCTCACTGCGTGAAGCGAGACCGCGAGATTGGTGCCGATCTCCTCGCCGCAGCGCGCCATCATCGGCACCACGCCGCTGGTCGACAGGGTAATGCGCCGCTTCGACAGCGCGAGACCGTCGCCGTCCATGACGATCCTGAGTGCGTCGCGCACGTTCTCGAAATTGTACAGCGGCTCGCCCATGCCCATCATGACGATGTTGGTCAGCAGGCGGCCGTCGGCGGTGTACTCGGCCGCGCTCTCCTCGTCGGGCATATCCATCCGACCCTTCGGCCACTCGCCGAGTGCGTCGCGCGCGAGCATGACCTGGCCGACGATTTCACCCGGCGTCAGGTTGCGCACGAGGCGCATCGTGCCGGTGTGGCAGAAGCGACAGTTGAGCGTGCAACCGACCTGGCTCGAGACGCACAGCGTGCCGCGGTCGGCGTCGGGAATGAACACCATCTCGAAGTCGTGGCCGTCAGCGGTGCGCAACAGCCACTTGCGGGTGCCGTCGGACGAGTGTTGCGCCTCGACCACCTCCGGCCGGCCGATCACGAAGCGTTCGGCGAGCCAGGGACGCATGGTCTTGGCAATGTCGGTCATCGCCTCGAACTCGGTCACGCCGCGGTGGTAGAGCCAGTGGAAGATCTGCTTGGCGCGCAGCCGCGCCTGCTTCGCATCGAGCCCCGCTGCCTCGAGCAGTTCGGCGATTCGCGCGCGGGGTAGCCCGACCAGGTCGACGCGGCCATCGGCGCGCGGAGTGACGTCGCGCGCGACGGGAACCGGATCGACGTGTCCGGGGATCGGCATCAGGGCAGTGTCGGCCATCGGTGGCGCATATAGGGCGGGCCGAGCCGAAGGGCAAAGATCGCCGACGAACTGTGATCGGATATCGCCGGCGCGTGTATCGCGGTTCTCGTTGTTGCTCGTCGGAGCATCAGGCGCGTCGTTTCATCGACCGTGAAACCCGGCTCATCGACCAGCGTGTTGCCGAAAAACATCAATAATTTCGTTGTCTTAGGTTCATGAAACTCACGTCGTGCCAGCTCATTTCCTCGGTCCGCGGTGCGTCACCGCGGATCTGAGTTGAAATGGAGCTTACAATGACAAAGGGTATCGCACTCCTGCTGGCCGCCGGCTCGGCCGTGGCCCTGGCCGTTCCGGCCCAGGCGCAGGACGATCGGGCGTTCCAGGGCCCGTGGGTCGCCGGTGTCGGGGGCTACGACCAGAACAAGGCCGGCAGCACGATCGACGACGACGTCAACGAGGACAACGACGAGTCCGCCGAAGGCGTGGTCTGGGGCGGCGCTGCGGGCTACGACATCGACCTCGGCACGATGGTGGTCGGCGCCGAGGCCGAGCTGACCGAATCGACCGCGGATGCCCGCTCGCGCGACGGGGACCCCGAGAACTTCGGGCTCGGCCGCGTCGAGGCCGGGCGCGACATCTATGTCGGCGCGCGAGCCGGCTTCAAGGCCACACCGAGCACGCTGCTCTACGCCAAGGGCGGTTACACCAACGCGCGCTACAACTTCATCGGTACCGGCGGCGAGGTCGAGGACCGGCGGAACATCGACACCGACGGCTGGCGGGTGGGCGCGGGCGTCGAGCAGAAGGTCGGCTCGAACGCCTTCGCCAAGCTCGAGTACCGCTACTCGAACTACTCGAAGGCCGAAGTCGACTTCGAGCCGGAGGGGATTCCCGACACCGATCCGTTCGACGTCGACCTTGACCGGCACCAGGTCATGGCGGGCGTGGGCTGGCGGTTCTGATCAAGCTTCCCTCCGGTCAGGAGGTGGCGGGAGAGGCTGGCGGCTTTTCGTCTTCTCCTCTCCCAACCCTTTCCCCTGAAGGGGAGAGGGCCCTTCCTACCTCAGCCTCGCGCAGCCGACGGTCGCCGCGTCCATCGCGGTCGCGGCGCCTTCGAGGCTGTAGCGATCGGTAAAGCGGCGCCCGGCGCGGTCAGTGGCGGAGACGCTCATCGTCCGCGCCGAGCGCATCGCCGCGACGATCGCCGCATCCATCCGCGCGTCTGCGGCCCAGGCGTCTGAACCGCCCGCGGTCAGGTCGAAGCGCTGGTCGCCCACCGAAAGCGACACGCGCGGCGAAACCGGCAGGCTGTGCGAGAGGCGCAGGTGGAGCTGCCCACGGACACCGCGCGCCGGCCAGGTTGCGACGCTGGCGAACGGTTCCCGCTCCCGCGGTCGCGCGTTCCGGCCCTCGGGCTCGGCTGCGGCGATGGCATAGCAGCGCGGGACTTCGGGATCGCGGAACGCGCCCCATTGCCCGAACACGCCGAGGCTGTCCCGCGCGGCGAGCGGGGAGGCGAACAGCAGGAGTGCAAGAGGGGCGGCCAGTCGCTTCATCGGCGTCGGCGCCTTCCTAGAGATCGCTCGCCTCGCGAGCGAGTCCGTTTTGCTGGATTCTTCCGGCACGGTCCCTTCCTCATCCCAAGTGAGGGCCAAACGGCGGCGCTACCCGTCAATCAGGTCGAGGTAGGCGACCACGTCGTTGTCCGTCGCAAGATAGAGGCCTTCCTGCACCGCTTCCGGTTGCGCGGCGGCGATCTCGAGCGCTTCGGCGAGCGTGCCGTAGAACAGCGTCTCCGCCGCGCCGCCTTCGGTCTCCACGTCGAGGAAGTAGAGCCGCACGGTCGCGTCCGTGTAGGTCGTGCGCATCAGCGGGGCGCTTCCGGGTACTCGATCGCCAGCACTTCCCATTCCTTCTCGCCGGCGGGCAGGCGCACGGTCCTGACGTCGCCGACCGCGGCGCCGCGCAGCGCCCGGGCGATCGGGGCGCTCCAGCCGATCCGGCCGGCCGAAGGGTCCTGTTCGTCGTCGCCGACGAGCGTGACGATCCGCTCGTTGTCGTCTTCGTCGGCGATGGTCACCGTGGCCCCGAACCAGACGCGGGTCCGGTCGGGCGCCTGCGTCGGATCGACGACCTTGGCCGCCTTCATCCGCCGGGCGAGATGGGCGAGCTCGCGGTCGATCTCGCGCATCCGCTTGCGGCCGTAGAGGTAGTCGCCGTTCTCGCTGCGGTCGCCGTTACCCGCCGCCCACGAGACGATCGCGACGATCTCGGGCCGCTCGAACCCCAGCAGGTGATCGTAGCGCGCCCTCAGCGCGGCGAAGCCGGCCGGAGTGATCGGGTTCTCACGCTCGTTCATGGAAGAATTAAACCAGACCCGTCATCCCAGCGAAAGCCGGGACCGCATGCCGATGGCCCGGCGCCCCTCGAATGCGGGGCAGCTTCGCTCGGCGCCGGTCTCACGAAGTCCCGGCTTTCGCCGGGATGACGGCCGTCCTTCAGGGCTGCGTCAGCGAAGGAATTCGCTCACCTTGCGCGGACGGCCGAGAGTCGCGCGGTCGGGGTGCAACGCCTCGTAGACCACCGCGTTCTCGAGCACCCGGGCGACGTAGTTCTTGGTCTCGAAGATCGGGATCCGCTCGATCCAGTCGATCCAGCTGATCGCCCCGGTGCGCGGGTCGCCGTTGGCCCGCAGCCACTTGTTCACGTTGCCCGGCCCCGCATTGTAGGCGGCCACCGCAAGCGGATAGCTGCCGTAGGTGTTCATCATCCGGACGAAGTACCCGTTGCCGAGGCGGATATTGTATTGCGGATCGGTGTTGAGCGAGGCCGACATGTAGGTGACGCCGAGCTTGCCGGCCTGCTCGCGTGCAGTGCCGGGCATCAGCTGCATCAGCCCGGTCGCGCCGGCATGGCTCGTGCGCCAGTTGTCGAACTCGCTTTCCTGCCGGGCGATCGCGTGGACCATCGTCCAGTCGGCTTCGGGCGGTGTCGGAACGGTCGGGAACCCGACCTGGGTGAATCCGGTGAAGCCCTTCTCGGGGGCGACCCGCCCGACGACCACCGCGAGCTCGGGCAGAGCCAGCTGCTGGGCGAGTTCGCCGACGAGTTGCATCTCGGCCGGCGTCTGCGCCTGGCTCGCCAGCGCGACGTAGAATTTGCGCTTGGTCTGCCAGCGATAGCTGTTGCCGGTGAACAGCGACATCGCCTGCACCAGCGGATTGGCGAGGAACGCCGCGCGCTGTTCGGGCGTCGGCTGCTCGGTGACGGCCGCGGCGAGCGGGATGGGGCGGCCGAGCCGCTCCAGCGCCAGCTGACCGTAGAAGTATTCGGGGTAGGCCGCGGCCATCTCGTAGTAGCGGTTCGCCTCGGCCATGTTGCCGGCTTGTTGGGCGGCATGGCCGGCCCAGAAGAAGCCCTTCGAGCGGGTCTGCGGCGTCTTCGCCGCTGCGCCGTAGCGGTAGAACAGTGGCGCCGCCGCATTGCCGTCGCCGAGGTTCCACAGCGCCGCCGTGCCGCCGAGCCACATCAGCGAGGTGTAGTCGTCGCGCAGCTTGTAGGGGCCTTCGGCGACTTCGGCCTCGCTGGCGAAGGCCTCGGCGGCCCGCGCCGCGATCCGGTGCGCCGAGCGCGAGTCCGCGGTGCGGGCAACGTTGAGGTGCTCCTCGACCCACGCGGTCGGGTTGAACGGTCTCGAGGCGAGCGGCGGTCGGTTGGCGAGCAGCGCGTCGGCCTCGCGCAGCCGGCCCTCGGTGCGCAGCTCGCGGCTGCGGTTCCACAGGTAGCCCGGGTCGCTCATCGCCGACGGGTCGCTGGTCGCGCCGTCGCCGCCCTGGAGAATCGCCAGTCGCGCGGTGAAGACAGGCGCGCGCGCCGGAGAGACATAAGCCATCTGCGCCGCCGCCGCCTGCGCATCGCGCTGCCACAGCAGCGCATCCATCCGCGCGTCGTGATCGGCCGGAGTGAAGCTCGCACCGAAGCTCGCGAACAGCGTCGCCATTGCCGTCGGGCTCATCTGTCCGCCGCGCCAGGCCGCGCGTGCGACCTCGAGCGCCTGATCCGGCCGCATCGCCATCAGCGCGATCGCGTACTGCGCCCGCGCGGGGTTGGTCTGCGGCGGGAAGCGGTCGAAGAACGCCACCAGCCGGTCGGCGGCGACGTACTGGTTGGCGAGGCGCGCCTCGGCATAGCCGCGCAGCACGCTTTCGTCCGGGAAGCCCGGATAGGTCATCAGGAACCCGGCGTAGTCCTCGAACGTGAAGTTCGGGCTCGCGGTCAGCTGTTCCCAGCGGCTTACGGCATGGCCGAGCTGAGAGGGCTGTTGCGCGACGAGGGTGGCGCGCCCGTCGGCCGACTGCGCGAGTGCGGAAGGGGGAAAGAGGAAGGCGGATGCCAGCAGGGTGGCGACAAGTGGAGCGCGAACCATGCTGGACATTATGGCTGGCTGCTCCTTATCAGGCGGTGAACAGGGCTCAGTGAACGATTAGGCCCGTCGGTTAATTCATCGCGGGAGCGACGAAAATGTTCTCTGGCTCGATTCCGGCCCTGGTGACTCCTTTTCGCGACGGGACGTTGGACGAGGCCGCGTTCCGTCGCCTCGTGGACTGGCAGATCGAGCAGGGCTCTTCGGCGCTCGTACCCTGCGGCACGACCGGCGAGAGCGCGACGCTCGACCGCGAGGAACATCACCGGGTGATTGCGATCTGCGTCGAGCAGGCGGCCGGCCGTGTGCCGGTGATCGCCGGCTGCGGCTCGAACGATACTCAGGTCGCGCTCGACCACCTGAAGTTCTGCGAAGAGTTGGGGGGGGTTGCCGCGGGACTGTGCGTCGCGCCGTACTACAACCGGCCAAGCCAGGAGGGGTTGATCGCCCACTTCTCCTACCTCGCCGAGAATTCGCGCCTGCCGATCGTGCTCTACAACGTGCCTGGGCGTACGGTGACCGACATCCTTCCGGAGACCGTGATCACGCTCGCCAGGAAGTACCCGGACAAGATCGTTTCGCTCAAGGACGCTAGCGGCGACCTGCAGCGCGTGGTGCGGCACCGGATGGCGCTCGGCGAGGGGTTCAACCAGCTCTCGGGCGACGACCCGCTGACGCTGGCGGGCTACGCGTTGGGGCAGGTCGGCTGCATCTCGGTGACCGCCAACGTGGCGCCGAAGCTCTGTGCCGAGTTCCATGCGGCGGCCGCCGCGGGTGATTACGAGCGGGCCCGCGCGCTCAACGAGAAGCTGTTTCCGCTGCACAAGGCGCTGTTCGCCGACGCCAGCCCGTCGCCGACCAAGTACGCGCTGGCCAAGCTGCACGACTGGATGACAGCCGAGACCCGCCTGCCGCTCGCGCCGTGCAGTGAGGCTGGGCGGAAGGCGGTGGATGAGGCGCTGCAGGGCCTGGGGCTGGCCTGAGGCGCAGTCCCGACCAGACCTGCCATCCCGGCGAAAGCGGGGACCACATGCCACTGGCGCCGCGCTGGCGGAACGCGGTCCCGGGTTTCGCCGGGACGACGGGCGAGATCAGAGGGCAGCTCGGGGTCAGTAGAGCGGTGAAGGATGCTCCCTCCCGAGCATCATCGCGCCGTAAGTCTCTATCGCCGGCCCGGCGACGATCATGTGCTGGTTGAGCGTCAGCGCGTCTCGGGCGAGGCGTTCGAGGATCGAGCCGTCGAAGATCACGTTGGCGCCGATCAGGTCGAACAGCCGGCGGGTGACTTTGGCGGCCATACGGAAGCTGTTGACGTTGGCGAGCGCAAGGCGGCCCTTGGTCTCGACCTTCGGCGTACCCGCCTCGAGCTCTGACCAGAACTCCTCCGCCGCGCGGTAGAGGAAGGCCTGCGCCGCACCCCAAGCGGTCTCGGTGTGAGCGATCGCCTCGCGCGCCTGAACGGTCTCGGCCATCGGCCGCGGTGGCATGCCGGCCTTGCGCGCGTGGATCAGTGCTTTTGCTTCGTCGATCGCGCGGCGGGCGGTGCCGAGCGGGACGGCGGCCATTGTCGTCACCCAGTTGAAGCCGCTCGAATAGAGCGGCTCGCGGTTGGCGAACAGCGCCGGTTCGATACGCAGCACCTGATCCTCCGGGACGAACAGGTTCTCCGCGCGGTAATGGCACGAGCCGCTGCCGCGCAGGCCGTGGGTATGCCAGGTGTCCTCGATCACCAGCTGGTCAGCGCGGCAGAAGGCGAGCCGCCCTTCGGGCAGGCCGTTGTCACCGAACACCGGCTCGCCGTCGCGCGTCAGCACGGCGCCGCTCATCACCACGTCGGCATGGGTGATCCCGCTGCCGAACGGGAAGCGGCCATCAAGCAGGTACCCGCCTTCGACCCGCCGGAGCTTGCCGTGACCGGTGGTGAACTGGCCGGCGGTGATCATGTCGGGTTCGGGCAGCAGCCGCGCCGAGGCGGCTGGCGGCAGGAGCTCGGCAAGCAGGCCGCTGTCAGTGCCGATCTTGACGCACCAGCCGACCGAGGGATCGGCGTGGGCCAGCACCTCGATCACCTCGAGATGCTGCACCAGCGTCATCTGCGGCCCGCCCTTCGCCCGGCTGCGGCCCATGCGGAAGACTCCCGCCGCGCGCAGATCGGCGACCAGGTCGGCCGGCAGGCGGCGCAGCGCTTCGATTTCCTGCGAGCGTTGCGCGATCGTCGGCGCCATTGCCCGGGCGTTGGCGAGAATGCGCTCCGCCGTCAGCGGTGGATCATCCGGTTTCGCGGCGGTAGCCATCGTTCCCTCTCCTTGCACGCATCCTTCCATTGACTGATCGCGCCCGCAAGCCGATCCCGCGCCCATGATCCGCATGTTCGTCGCGGCGCTCGCCGCTCTCGCCTTGGCCGCCTGCGGCCGATCGTCCGACCCCGCCGCCGACCTCGACGCGATCGCGCGCGACTATCTGCTGCTGCAGTTGACGATCGGCGAGAAGGAGGAGGGCTACATCGACGCCTACTACGGTCCGCCCGAGATTCAGGCGCAGGCTGAAGCCGAGGCGGTGGCGAACGACCTTCCCAGGCTGGCCGAGCGGGTTGCGGCGCTGCGCGAAAGGATCGCCGAGGCCGAGTTCGAGGACGGCAGCCTCGAGAGGCGCCGCGCGGCGTTCCTCGACGCCCAGCTGGTTGCCGCGCAGACGCGGCTCCGGATGATGCAGGGCGAGACGCTCTCGTTCCAGGACGAGGCCGAGGGGCTGTTCGGCGTGCGTCCCGAGTTGCCCGAGCTCGAGTCCTTCGACCCGCTGATCGCGCGGATCGACGCGCTGGTGCCAGGGGATGGGCCGCTGTGGCAACGGATCGACGCGTTCCGCAGCCGCTTCGATGTCCCGCCCGACAGGCTCAGGGCGGTGATGGATGCCGGGATCGCCGAGTGCCGCCGGCGCACGCTGGCGCATTTCGAGCTGCCCCAAGGCGAGAAGTTCGACCTCGCGCTGGTCACCGACAAGCCGTGGAGCGGGTACAACTGGTACCAGGGCGGCTTCCATTCGAAGATCGAGATCAACACCGACCTGCCGGTGCGGATCGAGCGGGCGAGGGACCTCGGCTGCCACGAGGGATACCCGGGGCACCACGTCTACAACGTGCTGCTCGAGCAGGAACTGGTCGAGGGGCGCGGCTGGATCGAGTACACCGTCTATCCGCTCTATTCGCCGCAGTCGCTGCTGGCGGAAGGCTCGGCCAATTACGGCATCGAGCTCGCGTTTCCGGGGGACGAGGGCCTCGCGTTCGACCGCGACGTGCTCGCTCCGCTGGCCGGCCTGCCGACCGCCGATCTTGCGCGGTATCTCGAGCTCGCCGAGCTGACGGTCGATCTGCGCCCGGCCGGCTACACGATCGCCGCCCAACTGTTCGCGGGCGAGATCGACGAGGCCGAGGCGATCGCGCTCACCCAGCGCTACCAGCTGACCTCGCCCGAGCGCGCGGCGCAGACGATCGACTTCGCGAAGACCTACCGCAGCTACATCATCAACTACGGTCTCGGCCTCGAGATGGTCCGCGCCCACGTCGAAGCGGCCGGCTCGTCGCCCGAAGCGCGCTGGGAACGCATGCGCCGGATCCTCAGCGAGCCGACGCTGCCGAGCGACCTCGAAAAATAGGGACAGTCCCTCTTCTTCGAGTCAGGCGTTGCCGTTCCTGCGGCGGGTTTCCCAGCCCTTGCGGGCGGCGGCCGAGCGCTGTTCGAACGAGCCCGACTTGTGCGCCCTTCCGCCGCGCGAGGACGAGACGTGGGTGTCCTTCTTGCCGCGCCCAGAGCCGGACTTGTTGCCGCCTCCGCTCTCCTTGTTGACGGTCGCCCAGGCGCGGGCCTTGGCGGTTTTCTCCGAAGCGCCGCGTTCCTCGTAGCCTTCGGCGATGTGCTCGGCCTTGCGCTTCTGCTTGTCGGTGTACTTGTCCTTGTCTCCTCGGGGCATCTCGCGACTCCTCTACGCCCGTCCGTCGGCACCGGAGCGCGCGAGAGGCGCAAATCGTTCCGCGCGGAGGCGATCAGTCGACCCGGCGGAAAGGCTTGCCCGCATCCTTCAGCGCGTCGGCCATCTTCGCGCTCTGCTCGAAGGGCACGACAGTGTCGTCGCGCCCCTGGATCAGCAGGATCGG
The DNA here is from genome assembly GCA_937898525.1 of uncultured Sphingomonadales bacterium. Taxonomy (GTDB): domain Bacteria; phylum Pseudomonadota; class Alphaproteobacteria; order Sphingomonadales; family Sphingomonadaceae; genus Croceibacterium_A. The sequence continues at coordinate 3,838 of CALCBC010000072.1, read as the reverse complement.
CGAGTCGTCCTGCGCGGCGAAACGGTGCCGCGCGATCGTCATTTTCGTGAGCGACGAGCGCGGCCCCGAAAGGGGGTTCCACCGCCCCGTGGCTCTCCCTACATGCCCCCTCATCATGGCCCGCCCGAAACCCTCGACCTTCGACAAGGTTAAGACCGTCGCCGAGAACCGGCGCGCACGGTTCGAATACTTCATCGAGGAAACGTTCGAGGCGGGGATCGCGCTCAGCGGCACCGAAGTGAAAAGCCTGCGCTTCGGCGAGGGCTCGATCGCCGAGAGCTACGCCGAGGTGCGCGATGGCGAGGCCTGGCTGGTCAACGCGAACATCCCCGAGTTCAGTCACGGCAACCGCTTCAATCACGAGCCGCGCCGGCCGCGGAAGCTGCTGCTGCACAAGCGCGAGGTCGAAAAGCTGCTCGGCGCGGTCGAGCGCAAGGGGATGACGATGATCCCGCTGTCGATCTACTTCAACAGCCGCGGACGGGCCAAGGTCGAGCTGGCGCTGGCGAAGGGCAAGCAGACCCACGACAAGCGGCAAGCGATCAAGGATCGCGACTGGCAGCGCGACAAGGCGCGGCTGATGCGTGAAAGAGGATGATCCGGACGGGCAGGGAGGGCTTGCAAGCACAGGTTCAGCCGCGCAAGGCGAATACGAGACGATGACGAGCTTCAGATCCAAGACCTTCCTCTCGGACTGGATCCGTGAGCACGCGCCGACGCGCGAACAGCTGGAAAGCAACCGTCTCGTCCGGCCGTTTGCGCACCACGTGCTGCGGCCCGAACTGTGGCGCTTCACCCGGCGCTCGGTGCCGCGGGGCGTGGCGGCGGGCCTGCTCGTCGGGATCTTCGCGCTGATCCCCGGTATCCAGATAATCGGCGCCGCGCTGATGTGCGTGCCGAGCCGCGGCAACATTCCGCTGGCCGCGGCGATGACTTTCCTCAGCAATCCCGCGACGACGCCGTTCCTGCTCGCGGGCTCGCTGTTCGTCGGCAACGGTCTCGGGTTCCATGCCGACCTGGCTGCGTTCCGCGCGCTCTACGACGACAGTGCCAGCGTCGGCGAATGGATTGCGTGGTTGCTGTCCGATGCCGCACCGGCGCTGGTCATCGGGCTGTTCGTGATCGCGATCATCGCCGCCGCTATCGGCTACCTCGCATCCTCGTTCCTGTGGCGCGCCAACATCGGCCGCAAATGGCAACGCCGCCAGGCGCGCCGCCGGAATTCGCCCCTGCCCGCCGAATGATGAAGAGCTTGGCAGCGCCGCGCGGTCCGCACGGAGTCGTCGACAGGCTCGCGGTCGCCGCGGCGATCCTCGTCAGCGCCGCGCTGATCCAGCTCGTCGTCGGAAGCGCGGCGGTCACGCTCGCCTACCTCGGCGGACTCGCGGTGCTCGGGCTTCTTGCCTACTCGGCCGCGCGGCGCCGCGCCGCACCGGTCGAGGATGCGGACGGCGCAACGCCGGACTGGTCGGTCACGGTCGCCGCGATCGAGCAGCCGGGCATGGCGATCGCGGTGACCGACCGCGCCAACAGGCTGGTCTGCGCCAACACCGCCTACGAGCTGTGGTTCGGATCGAGTCACGCGCCACCGCGGCTGCCGGTCGACGCGGCCTCGGCCGAGGACCTCGCCAAGGCAGCGCGGGCCGCATGGCGCGAGGGCGAAAGCGGCGAAGTGACGATTACCGACGGTCGCCAGTCGTGGGCCGGCGCCGCGCAGCGGGCCGGACGCAGCGACGATTACCTGATCTGGCGCTTTGCGCAGATCGTCCGCTCCGAACCGCTCGCCGGCATCGGCAAGTGGATCACCGGGCCGTTCGGCCGGATCCTCAGCGCTGCCGGGATCGAGGTCGCGCTGGTCGGCGCCGACGGCGCGATCCGCGCGGCGAGCGCCGGCTTCGCCAAGCGCGCCGCGGGCGACGAGAACGCGAGCATGGCCGGGCTCGATTTCACCTCGCTGCTGCGCTCGGACGAGCGCGACCGGATCTATTTCGCTCGCGAGGGCCGCAAGGGTCCGCCGCAGACGCTGGTCAACGTGCCGCTGGCTGACCCCGATGCCGGGGAGGCGCCGCCTGCGGGCGAGGCGCCCTCGCTGATGATGCTGCTCGACAGCGGCGTCGGGCTCGGCGGCTGGACGAGCGAGTCGCGCGGCCACGCGCCGCAACTCGAGGGTCTGCTCGAGCAGCTGCCGCTCGGTCTCGCAATGACCGACCGCGACGGGCATTTCCTGTTCGCCAACCCGGCATTCCGTCGCGCCGCGGGGATTACCGGGAGGCTGCCGCCCTATCCGTCGGACCTCGTCGTGCGGCAGGACAAGACCGCGATGGCCGACGCGGTCCGCCGCTTCGCGCAGGGCCCGGCGATGAGCGGCGACATCGCCGTGCGACTGCGCAACGAGCCGGACGAGCCGGTTTCGATGGGCCTCGCCGGCGTCCGCGGGCTCGGCGAGCCGGCGGTGCTGCTGAGCCTCGCCGACACGACCGAGGAGACCCGCCTCAAGCGGCAGGTCGCGCAGGCGACCAAGATGCAGGCGGTCGGCCAGCTGGCCGGCGGCGTCGCGCACGACTTCAACAACGTACTGACCGCGATCATCGGCTATTGCGACCTGATGCTGCTGCGTCACACGCCGGGCGACAGCGACTACGACGACATCCAGCAGATCAAGGCCAACTCCAATCGCGCCGCCTCGCTGACTCGCCAGCTGCTCGCGTTCAGCCGCCAGCAGACGCTCCAGCCCGAAGTGCTGCAGCTGCCCGACGTGATCTCGGAGGTCAGCCAGCTCCTGAAACGGCTGCTCGGCGCCAAGATCACCCTCAAGACCCACCACGACCGCGATCTCGGCCCGGTGCGTGCCGACCCGCGTCAGCTCGAGCAGGTCATCGTCAACCTCGCGGTCAACGCGCGAGACGCGATCCAGGCGCGCGGCGGCGAGCACGCCTCGGGCACGCTGACGTTCACCACCCGCCGCGTGGTCGCCCGCGACGTGCGCCGGACGGGCAGCGAGATCATCCCGGCCGGCGACTACACGGTGCTGATCGCCGAGGACACCGGCGGCGGCATCCCGCCGGCCAACCTGCCGAAGATCTTCGAGCCGTTCTTCACCACCAAGGAGCAGGGCAAGGGCACCGGCCTCGGGCTGTCGACCGTCTACGGCATCGTCAAGCAGTCGGGCGGCTTCATCTTCGCCGACAACGCCCTGGGACCCGACGGGAAGCCGAAGGGCGCGCGCTTCACGATCTACCTGCCGGTCCACCAGCCGAGCGAGGACGAGCTGCGCAAGTCCGAGACGGTCGAGCACAAGGGCGAATGGTCGGGCGGCGGGCGCATCCTGCTGGTCGAGGACGAGGACATGGTCCGCGCGGTCGCCGAGCGCGCGCTGACGCGCCAGGGTTACACCGTGATAACCGCCTCGGACGGCGATGAGGGGGTCGAGGCGATGCGGCGCAATCCCGACTTCGACCTCGTGGTCAGCGACGTGGTGATGCCGAGCATGGACGGCCCGGCGATGGCCCGCGAGATCCGCCATCTCGCGCCGGGGATCCCGGTGCTGTTCATGTCGGGCTACGCCGAAGAGCAGCTCCGGCGCGAGATCGACATCGAGGGAATGCATTTCATCTCGAAGCCCTTCAGCGTCGCGCAGATCGCGTCGAAGGTCGGGGAGGTCTTGCGGGCGAGCCGGAGGTGATTGGGAGGCAGCAGGCAGTAGGGGGAAAGGGCAGCAGGCAGCAGGCAACAGGCAGCAGTTAGGGCTGAAGCGGGGTTGCCTGGGCGCCGTCTTCGGAATTCACTGCCTACTGCCTACTGCCTACTGCCTACTGCCTACTGCCTACTGCCTACTGCC
>CALCBC010000071.1 GCA_937898525.1 uncultured Sphingomonadales bacterium | reverse complement strand
CGGCAACCAGTTCGTCACTCACCGGATGATGGCCGCCGGCCACCCGCGGATCACCTTCGAGCTCGACCTGTTCAGCGCGCTGCAGCAGCACCACGACGAGGACGCCGATTACCTCCAGCGCAAGGGCCGAACCGACAGCGTACGGCTGTGGGCGGTCGGACAGGCCGAGGCGGTGCGGCGCCAGGCCGACCTGTTCGCCCGGCCGGGCTTCGGCACCGAGGGCATCTTCCCCGAGTTCTACTTCTACGACTGCCACAGCTGCCACCGGCAGATCGCCGACGGGCCCGAGCGGCGCCTGACTTTCGAGGCCAACCCGGCGCGGGCGATCCCGTTCGGGCAGCCGCCGTTCAACGACGAGAACATGATCATGCTCTCGGCCGTCTCGCGCGTGCTCGCCCCGGACGAGGCGGCGAACTTCGACGCGGCGGTGCGCGCGTTCCATGCGGCGATGGGCGAGGGCCGCGCGCGCGCCGAAGCCGCAGCGGCGCGGCTCGAAAGCGCCGCAGCGGCGTTGTCGGGCGCGCTGGCCAGTGGCGCGGGGGGCGATGCGTTCATGGTCATCGCCGCGATCGCCGACCGGACGACGAGCCCGCGATTCACCGACTATGCAGGATCGGCGCAGGCGGTCATGGCCGTCGATACGCTGCTCAACGCGCTGGTGCGCGAAGGACGGGTGACCGTCGGGGCCGCGGCGGGAATCCGCGCCGACATCAACCGCGCCTACGAGGCCGTGCGCAGCCCCGAGAGTTACAACCCGGTGCGCTTCCGCGCCGCGCTCGGCCAGGCGGCCGGGGCAATCGGGATGCTGCGCTGATGCGGCCCCGGCGGATCACCGGCCTGGTCTCGGCCGCGGCGCTCGTGCTCTCGGGTTGCGGCGGCAGTTCGGGCGGCAGCGGAGGTGGCGGTACCCCGGCGCCGACGCCGGCCCCCGCGCCCGCGCCGACGAACAACTACGTCGCTCCCGCCCAGCTTTCGCTGAGCGCCGCCGACGTCGGCCGAGTCGTCGCCCAGGCGGTGGCGCAGGCCGATGCGCTGGGGCGGCCGGCGACGATCGCGGTGGTCGACCGGGTCGGCAACGTGCTCGCGGTGTTCCGCATGGACGGCGCGCCGGCGACCGCGGCCATTCCCGATGCGCCCAACGGCGCCAACGCCGACGTCCAGGGGCTCGACGTTCCCTCCGAGGCCGCGGCGATCGCCAAGGCGATTACCGGCGCCTATCTCTCCAGTAGCGGCAACGCCTTCTCGACCCGCACCGCGAGCATGATCGTGCAGCCGCACTTCCCGCCGGCGCCGACCACCGCCGGGCTCGAGAGCGGGCCGCTGTTCGGCGTGCAGTTCAGCCAGCTGCCGTGCTCGGACCTGTCGGCGCGGCTCGGTGGACCCGGCGGGGCGATGATCGGGCCCAAGCGCTCGCCGCTCGGCCTCTCGGCCGACCCGGGCGGCTTCCCGCTGTACAAGAACGGCGTGGTGGTCGGCGGCGTCGGTGCGATTGCCGACGGGGTCTACGGCTTCGACTCGAACGTGCTCGACGTCGAGAACGACGTCGACGAACTGATCGCGCTCGCCGGCACGGTCGGCTTCGAGGCGCCGGCGGAGATCCGCGCCGAGCGCATCTTCGTCGACGGGACCGCGCTGCGCTATTCGGACGCGGCCTACAGCTCGCTCGCCGCGGTTGCCGGCGCGACTTTCGCAGCGGCCGATGCGCGCGGCGACCTCGTCCCGGTCACCGGCTACTACCCGGCGGCAGTGCTGCTGGCCGGCGCGGCCTACGGCACCGAGGCCTCTGGCGTGCGCCCCGCCACCGCCGCCGAGTTCGCAAACCGCGACGCCTTCGTACTCACCGACGGTGCCGGCGCCCCGCGCTTCCCGATCCGCGCCGGGACCGATGCCGGCGACGTCCCGCAGCCGCTGACCGCCGCCGAGGCGCGCGCGATCCTCGAAGAGGCCTTCGCGGTGATGAGCCGCGCCCGCGCACAGATCCGCCAGCCGCTCGACAGCCGCGCACAGGTGACGATCTCGCTGGTCGACACGCGAGGCCAGGTGCTCGGCATCGTCCGCTCGCCCGATGCGCCGATGTTCGGCATCGACGTCAGCCTGCAGAAGGCGCGCACCGCCAACTTCTTCTCGGGACCGTTCGCGGCCGCCCAGCTCGCCGGCGCCGGAGGCGAGGCGCCGCAGTTCCTCGCCAACGCGCAAGCCTTCCTCGGCCCCTCCGCGCTGACCGGCACGCACGCCTTTGCCGATCGCTCGGGCGGCAACCTGTCGCGGCCCTACTTCCCCGATGGCGAGGTCGGTCGCCCGCCGGGCCCGTTCTCGCGCCCGATTGCACAGTTCAACCCGTTTTCGACCGGGCTGCAGTCGGCTCTCGTTCTCGGCAATCTCGCCCAGCACCTCGCGTTTGTCACCGGCGCCTCGGCGACCGACACGCCGCCACGCTGCACCGCGCTGCCCGAGGTCGCGCCGGGGCAGAACCGACTGCAGAACGGCATCCAGATTTTCCCCGGTTCGGTCCCGGTCTATCGCGGCGGACAACTCGTCGGAGGGCTCGGTGTCTCGGGCGACGGGATCGACCAGGACGACATGGTCAGCTTCCTCGGGCTGCACAACGCCGGTGCGCGGCTCGGCGGATTCGGCAACGCCCCGCCGGCGATGCGCGCCGACCAGATCGTGATCAACCTCGGCGCCGGCCGGCAGGCGCGGCTGCGCTACGTGAACTGCCCGTTCGCGCCGTTCCTCGACACGGCCGACCAGAACGTGTGCCAGGGGCTGTGATGATGCACCCGCCCTCACCCACCTTCCTCCCCTCCCCGGCGGGGAGGGGACCGAGGGGTGGGGGAGCGCGCCGCAGGCGCGCGTCGACCCAGCCGGCGCCGAGCACCCCCACCCCAACCCTCTCCCTCAAGGGGGAGGGGGATCCGGTCATGTGGGGTCGCCGATGAACTCAGTGCTCCTTCCGCTATTGCTGCTGCAGGCGGCGCCCCTCGAGGCGCAGCCCTCCCCGCCGCCCGAAGCAGCCCGGGCGGTCGACGAGGCCCCGCCACCGGTCGACAACGAGTCGATCGAGGGCCGCCGGCGGCCAGGCTACAACGACCCGCTGCCCGACGCGATCAGGCAGGACAATCCCGGCGCGGTGCGCGCGCCGCCGCCCGAGGCGTTCCCGGTCGACGATGTGCCGATCCCTGACCGCTGGCGGCTGATCGAGACGCTCGGCCTGGTCCGCGAGCGCTGGTTCGACCCGTACAATCAGAACACGCTCAAGGGCGACCGCCCGCTCGATCCGGAGCGCTGGCCGCTGATCACCGGGCACGACTGGTTCTTCGCCGGCAGCCTCGTCTCGGACACGGTCATCGAGCCGCGCACGTTCCCGATCCCGGTCGGCGTGCCGGGCACTGCTCGTCCGGGCAGCCTCGACGTATTCGGCCGGGACGCGAGCTACGTCGTCTCGCAGACCTTCATCGCCGGTGCCGCGCTGATCAAGGGCAGCACCGCGTTCAAGCCGCCCGAGATCGAATATCGGGTCACGCTCGCCTTCAACGTCAACTACGCCAACGTGCCCGAGCGGCGGGCGCTGCACGTCGAGCCGAGCAAGGGCACCGACCGGCTCGACCACTTCCTCGGCGTGCAGGAAGCCTTCGTCGACTACCACATCCGCAATGTCTCGGACCGCTACGACTTCGACTCGATCCGCGTCGGCATCCAGCCGTTCCAGGCCGATTTCCGCGGCTTCCTGTTCAACGACCAGCAGCTCGGCGTGCGCCTGTTCGGCAACCGCGACAACAACCGCTTCCAGTACAATCTCGCCGCGTTCTGGCGTCTCGAGAAAGACACCAACAGCGGGCTCAACGCAGTGCTGCAGCGCCCGCGGGACGATTTCCTGTTCATCGCCAACGTCTACCGGCAGGACTTCCTGATCCCGGCGCTGACCAGCCAGGTGACCGTCGCCTACAACATGAATCGCGAAGCCGACGACGTCGAGATCGACGACAACGGCTTCCCGGTGCGCCCGGCGCTGCTCGGTACGCTGCGCGGGCGCGAGTACGACGTGGTGTACCTTGGCTACAACGCCGACGGTCGCATCGGGCGCATCAACCTGACCGCCAGCGCCTACGCCGCGCTGGGCGAGGACCGGAACTCGTTCTTCACCGACCGCCCGGCGGACATCCGCGCCTATTTCGGCGCGATCGAGCTGTCCTACGACAAGGACTGGATGCGCTTCCGCCTGTCGGGCGCGTATGCCAGCGGCGACGGCGACCCGTTCGACGACACCGAGGGCGGGTACGACGCGGTATTCGAGAACCCGGTCTTCGCCGGGGCCGATACCAGCTACTGGATCCGTCAGTCGATCCCCTTCGCCGGCGGCGGCCGGGCTATCGCGGTCAACGGCCGCAACGGCCTGCTCAACGCGCTGCGCCCGAGCAAGGAGCAGGGGCAGTCGAACTTCAACAATCCCGGGCTCATGCTGGTCGGCCTCGGCGGCGACTTCGACCTCTCGCCCGAGGTGCGCGTCTCGGCCAATGCCAACCACCTGTGGTTCGAGAACACCGCGACGCTGCAGGCGCTGCGCGTCGAAGGCTCGATTCCGAAAGACATCGGCTGGGACCTGTCGGCCGCGGCGATCTGGCGGCCGAAGGCGACGCAGAACCTCGTCTTCCGCCTGTCGGGCGCCGCGCTGGTCGCCGGCGACGGCTTCCGCGACCTGTTCGACAACACCCACGGCCGCAGGACCTACCTGTCGGTCCTCGCCAACGCGATCCTGAGCTACTGATGCGCGCGCTGCTTCGCCTTCTCGCCGTCCCCCTGATGTTCGCCTCGGCGCTGATGGCCGGCCATGCCCTGCGCGCGGACGAAGGCGAAAAGCCGGTCGAGCGCGACTACAGCCGAGTGACCGCACCGCCGGCGCCGGCCGGGCAGACGCTCGAACAGGTCGCCGCCAAGTCCGACGGCTGCTACTCGTGCCACGTGCGCACCGACGCGCCGACGATGCACGAGAGCCCGGCGGTGCGGCTCGGCTGCACCGACTGCCACGGCGGCGATGCCACGGTGTTCGGCAATAGCGAGCTGCCGCACGACCACCCCGATTACGTCGCCGCGCGCGAGCGGGCGCACGTGTTGCCGAAGTATCCGGAGAGCTGGCATTACCCGTCGTCGGCCAACCCGCAGCGCACCTACGCGCTGCTCAACCGCGAGGCGCCCGAGTTCGTCCGCTTCGTCAACCCGAGCGACTACCGCGTCGCACGCGAGTCCTGCGGCGCCTGTCACATCGAGACGATCGAGGCAGCCGAGCGCTCGATCATGGCCTCGGGCGCGATGCTGTGGGGTGGCGCGGCCTACAACAACGGCATCGTCCCGCTGAAGAACTATGTGCTCGGGGAGGCCTATACCCGCGAAGGCGAGCCGGCGAAGATCGTCAGCCCCGGCGACCCGCCGGGCACGCTGACCGAGGCGCAGCGGGCACGGGGCGCGCTCGCGGAGCTTTATCCGCTGCCGACCTGGCAGGTGATCCCGCCCGGCGACGTGTTCCGCGTGTTCGAGCGCGGCGGGCGCAACATCGGCTCGCAGTTCGCCGAGATCGGCCTGCCCAACCCGACCGGCTCGATCCAGCGGCTCGAAGAGCCTGGCCGCCCCGACCTGCGCCAGTCGAACCGCGGCCCCGGCACCGGGCTGCGCGTGGCGATCCCGGTGCTCAACATTCACAAGACCCGGCTCAACGACCCGCTGACCTGGTTCATGGGCACCAACGACCAGCCCGGCGACTACCGCCATTCGGGCTGCGCGAGCTGCCATGTGATCTACGCCAATGACCGCGAGCCACGGCACAGCCTGATCTACGCGAAGTACGGCCGCGACGGGCAGACGGTGACGATCGACCCGACGATCTCCGCGCTGACCGAGCCTTCGGGCCACGCGTCCGGGCATGGCGCCGTGCGCCGGCCCGGCGAGCGCGATGATGGGCAGCCGGTCAAGCAGAAGGGCCACCCGCTGCGGCACGTGTTCACCCGCGCGATCCCAACCGCGCAGTGCATGAACTGCCACATGCACCAGCCGAACGTGTTCCTGAACTCGTACCTCGGCTACACGATGTGGGACTACGAGGCCGACGCGCCGGCGATGTGGCCCGAACAGCAGAAATACCCGACCGCCGAGGAAGTGCGCCGCGTGCTCGACCGCAATCCCGAAGGCGCCTCGCCGCGTGGCAAGTGGGCCGACCTCGACTTCCTGCGCAACGTCTACGACCTCAACCCGACGCTGAAGGACACGCAGTTCGCCGACTACCACGGCCACGGCTGGAACTTCCGGGCGATCTTCAAGCGTGACCGCGAAGGCAACCTGCTCGACGCCGAGGGCAACGTGGTCGATCCCGACGATCCCGAGAAGTGGCGCCGCGAGGATGAAGGCCAGTTCGTGCCGCCCGGCACCAACCCGGGCAAGGCGGTCCACCTGATGGACATCCACGCCGAGAAGGGCATGCAGTGCGCCGACTGCCACTTCGCGCAGGACAGCCACGGCAACGGCCTGATCTACGGCGAGGTGGCCAACGCGATCGAGATCGGCTGCAAGGACTGCCACGGCACGGCCGACGCCTACCCGACGCTGCGCACTTCGGGCCCGGCGGCGCCGCCGAAGGGCAATGACCTCGCGCTGCTGCGAAACCCCGACGGCAAGCGGCGGTTCGAGTGGACCTGGGATTCGATGGGCCGGCGGGTGCTGATCCAGCGCTCGATCGTCGACCCCGAACTCGAGTGGCGCGTCAGCCTGGTCAAGGACACCGTCGACGCGGCGAGCCCGTACTTCAACGCCAAGGCCGCACGCGCCAAGCTGATGAGCCGCAACGGCGCCGAGACCGGGCGCTTCGAGTTCGGCCCCGGTATCGCCGCGAGCGAGCGCGCGCACCGCGACGACGAGATGGCCTGCTTCACCTGCCACCTGTCGTGGACGACGAGCTGCGGCGGCTGCCACCTGCCGATCGAGGCCAACTGGAAGAGCGAAGTCCACCGCTACGAAGGCGAGACCACGCGCAACTTCGCGACCTACAACCCGCAGGTCGCGCGCGACGACATGTTCCAGCTCGGCAAGCACATGACCACCAAGGGCAACCAGGTGGCGCCGGTGCGCTCGTCCTCGGCGCTGGTGCTGAGCTCGACCAACCTCAACCGTGAGCGGATCTACGTGCAGCAACCGCCGGTCAGCGCGATCGGCTTCTCGAGTCAGGCCTTCGCGCCGCATTTCCCGCACACCGTGCGCACGACCGAGACCAAGACCTGCACCGACTGCCACCTCAGCGCCGAGGACGACAACAACGCGATCATGGCCCAGCTGCTGTTGCTGGGGACCAACTACGTGAACTTCGTCGGCCTCAACGCCTGGGCCGGGCTCGAGCGCGGGTTCGAGGCGATCCGCGTGACCGAGTGGGACGAGCCACAGGCGGTTCTCGGCAGCTACCTGCACCGTTACGCCTACCCCGACTACTGGCGCATGCATGTCGAGGACAACGGCCGCGAGCTCAAGGACTGGACGCGCGGACAGACCTTCGACGGCGACCTTTCCGGCGAGACCAGGGCGTTCGAGCGCTTCGCCAACGTCCACGAAGGAACGCGCGACCGCGTCGGCTGCCTGCAGTTGCGCGGCGAGTACATGTACGTCGCCGAAGGTCGCGGCGGTTTCCGCGTCTACGACGTCGCCTCGATCGCCAACAAGGGCTTCTCCGAGCGGATCGTCACCGGCCCGTTCTCGCCGCTCGGCCACGACACCCGTGTGGCGACGAAGAACGCTACATGCATGGCGCTGCCGACCAACCAGCCGATCAACCCGCTGCGCAACACGCCCGAGATGCGCGAGGCGAACCAGGAGCAGCCGTTCCTGCCGATCTACAGTTACGCCGCGATCACCGATGCCGAGGAAGGGCTGATCCTCGTCGACGTGACCACGCTCGCCGACGGCGAGCTGCGCAACAACAAGCTGCGCCGCGCGGTGACCTGGAACGAGGGCGGCGTTCTGGCCGGGGCCCGACACATCACGCTCGCCGGCGAGATCGCCTATATCGCCGCCGACCGGGGCCTCGTCGTCGTCGACCTCGCCGACCCGCTGCACCCTAAACTCGCCGCGGTACGCGAGCTGCGCGACGCGCGGGCGAGCACGATCCAGTTCCGTTACCTGTGGGTCAGCGATGCCGAGGGCGTGAAGCTGTTCGACGTGACCGATCTCAGGAACCCGGTGGCGCGACCCGAAGGCAACCTAGCGATCCGCGACGCGCGGCGGCTCTATATTGCCCGTACCTACCTCTACATCGCCGCCAAGAGCGACGGCCTGATCATCGTCAACGTGACGCGCCCGCTCGATCCGTTCATCTATCGCGAGGAAACCTTCGGCGGGACGATGACCGACGTCGAGGACGTCGTCGTCGCCTCGACCAACGCCTCGCTGTTCGCCTATGTCGCCGACGGGGTGAACGGGTTCAAGGTGCTCCAGCTCACCAGCCCCGAGAGCCAGCGCAACTTCTACGGCTTCAGCCCGGCGCCCGTGCCCGAGCTGATCGCCTGGGCGAAGACGCCCTCGCCGGCGATCGCCCTGTCCAAGGGCCTCGACCGCGACCGGGCGGTCGACGAGACCGGCGGCCAGATCGCGGTGTTCGGGCGCCTCGGCTCGCGCCCGTTCACCCGCGCCGAGATGGAGCGGCTGTTCCTGACCCGCAGCGGCGTTCCGTGGAAGGTCAGCGACGAGGTCGACATGGCCGCATGGGTACCGGGCGAAGGGCCAAGGGTGGCGAGCCGCTGATCCTCCCCTCCAAAAACAGGGACAGTCCCTCTTTTCCGAAAGCGCGCCGAAAAGAGGGACTGTCCCTGTTTTCCTGCAGCGGTCGGGTTGGGGCCCGTGCCCTACACAACCCTTCGGGTGGTCCCCCTCCCCGAGCGAGCTCGGGGAGGATTACTCGCGCTCCTCGAACATTCCGCGGATCATCGGCTGGAGCGAGGCGGTGTAGCGCGCGAGCACGTACCAGTCGCTGACGGTCTCGTAGTGGGTGGCGAGCGTCTGGCCGTCCCAGTGGTGCAGCGCGTAGCTCGGTGGCTCGGTGGTGATCAGGTCGCGTCCGTCGGGGTTGTCCGGATCGACCGGGCGCAGGTCGAGCGAGACCAGCGGCGCGACCGACGGGGTGACGCCAACGGGGATTCCGTGGAAGCTCGAAGAAAGTGGGCGGTGGAGGTGGCCGCAGTGGATCGCGCGCACCTGCCGCTGCCCCTCGAGCGCCGCGCCAAGGCGCCGGACCCAAGGCTCGTCCGGCTCCGGATCCATCCAGTCGATCCCGCTGACCACGGGCGGATGGTGCATGAACACCAGCGTCGGCGTGTCGGGCGCTTCGTCGAGCCGCGCGCCGAGCCAGGCCTGCCGCGCCTCGCAGAATGCGCCGCCGTGCCGGCCGGGCTCGAAGGTGTCGAGCAGCAGGAGCCTGAGGCCGTCCTGCTCGAGCACGTAGTGCAGGAACCCGCCCTCGGCCGCCTGCACTTGCGGGAACGCGTGCAGCAGCCCTTCGCGGCTATCGTGGTTGCCGACCATCGGCCAGACGGGAAACGGGCAGTCGGCGAGCAGTGCCGCGGTTTTCTCGAAGCTCTCGAAGTCACCGCGATCGGTGATGTCGCCGCTGATCACCAGCATGTCGGGCCGGTTCGGCGCCTCGTGCAGCCGCTCGAGCGTCGCGCGGAAGCGGCTGTGATTGAGCTCCTCGGGCTCCTCGCCCGGAGCGAACCCGATGTGGATGTCGGTCATCTGCGCGATCAGCATCGTCCCGCCCCCCGCGGACCGCGCCTGGCGCGCGGCCCGGCCCCTTTGCCGGCGACCCTCACCGCCGCGCGATCCGTGGCGGCGCGGCCGCCGGCCCGGTGCGCGGATGGTAGCTGTGGCACATCGCGCACGAGCTCGGCACTTCGGCCGAGCGCGCGCTTTCGCCCTGGTGGCAGTCGCGGCACTGCGCGATGCCGGGCAGCAGCAGGTCGGCGGAGCTGTCCGAGGTCCCCGCCGCGTGGCAGCTCGTGCACTGCTCCTGCTTGTGGTCCTCGTGGTCGAACCAGCCGTGAATCATGTAGCGCGACGGCTGGGTCACCGGCATGACCGCGAGCGTGCCGGGAGGGCCGGCCGGCACGTGGCACTGGCCGCACAGGCCCTTCTCGGTCATCGCCCGGCTCAGCATCGCCACGCCCGGCCCGCCGAAGTCGGCGCGATAGAGCGAGGCGTACTCGCCCGGCCGGCGCCGCCCGGTCGCGCGCGTTGCGCGCGCGTCGAGCGACAGCAGCTCCGCGCGCGCCTGTTCGATCCGGCCGTGGCGGAGCGTGCGGAACGTGCCGCCGACCTCGTCGAACACCAGGCTGTGGCAGGCCTCGCAGTCGCGTTCCATGTCGACCGGCAGGAAGCGCACCCCGTCGGCGGTCGGCGTGTGGCAGTCGGCGCAGTCAAGCGGCGCGCCGTAGCCCGCATCCCTGCCGAGCCGCCGCGCCATCTGCGCGACGCCGTTGGTCTTGCTGAGGTGCATCGCGTGCGGGAAGCGCAAGCCGTTCCACTGCCGCGGTCTGTCGTCGAGCGAAACGCGTACCGGCTCGGCCTGCGTCCGGTCGGTCGTCAGCAGGGCCCGGAACTCGGGATGCGCCTTGCCGAAGTCGCTGGCGTTGCCGAGTGCGGTGTCGGTCAGCCGCGCGTCGAGAGTGCCGTGGCAGTCGGCACAGAATTTCTCGCGCGTCGGCTCCATCCGCCCGGCGCCCTCGTGCTCGGTGTGGCAGTCGGTGCAGGCGCCTGGCCCCGGCTTGCCGAACGCGTGGGCTACCTGCCACTGCACGGCATCGCCCCACGGCAGCGGGCCGCGGGCGAGCGACTGGCGCGGCTGCGCCGCGTGGTCGGCGATATCCTGGTGGCAGGTCAGGCAGGTCTCGTCGCGCACCGCGACGAACGGCTCGACGTGGCATGCCTCGCACTGGTCCTCGAGCCCGTGGTGCACCGAGCTCAGCGCGCCGGTACGCCAGCTCGCGTCCATCAGCACCGCGCCGGGTCGGTCGTAATCGGGCTCGGCCGCCGGGCGCGTCAGGTGCGACCAGATCGGTACAGCAAGGAAGGCAAGCAGGATCGCCGCGAGCCCCGTCCAGGCGAGCGGCCGCTTGCCCGGGAGCACGCTGCCGAGCGAAAAGCCGCCGAGCGTCTCCGCCTTGTCGGCCGCCTCGCGCGCAACCTGGCGGATGACGACGGCAATGCGGCCGTCCGCCTCGCGCTCGAACTGCAGGCGGTAGGAGCCGAGTTCGAGCTCGCCGCCCTCCCCGGGATCGACCGTGGCGTCGGTCGTCGAGCGGCCGTCGAGCGCAAAGCCGAGCGAGCCGATCGCCTGCAGGTGCAGCCGGCCGCCCTCGGCCGTAACCCGAACATGCTGCTGCTCTACCGCGAGGTCCGGCAGATGGACCGCGTTCTCGGCCGCGCGACCGATGACCAGCGTGTCGCCGGCGACCTCGCGCTCGCGGACAATCTCGCGTCCGATCGCGGTGATGTCGATCGTGCGGATGACAAAGCTCATGGCGCGCTACCAGTAGTAGAACACGCTGACGATATGCGCGGTCAGCGCCGCCAGCAGCATGATCGTGAGCGGGACGTGAACCCACAGCCACACCTCGAGCAGCGCGCGCAGGTGCATGTGACGGCGGATTTGCGCCAGCTGGGCCTGGCGTTTGCGCAGCAGCGCCACGACGCGCTCGTTCGCGGGGTCGCCGCCGGCGAGCGCTTCGAGCGCGGACGCGGTACGGCAGTCGCGGTAACGCCCGGTCAGGCGCGCGATTGCCCCCTCGCCGAAAGGATCCTGCCCGAGCGCGGCGATGACGAGGTCCGCCTCCACCCGCCCGAGCGGCTGGGCGGCGGCTTCGAGCTGACGGTCGATCGCGGCCAGCGCCTCGACCATCTGCCGCTTGGTCATCTCGCGCCGGTTGTCGCTCAGCGCCTGCGGCAGCGTGGCGTAGGCGACCATCCCGTAGACCCCCGAAGCGATCACCAGGATCATCAGCGCATAGGCCAGCGTGTGCACGTTCCAGCCGAACTGGAAGCCGGTGTGGAGCGTGGCGATCACGACCAGCGACAGCCCGAGATAGACGTGCGCCGAGGTCCACGCCTTGAGCGACCAGCGACCGGGCGTGATCGCCCGCTTGCGTACCCCGAGCAGCGACAGCCAGACGATCAGCCCGGCGCCGAGCGTCCCGAGCAGGTAGCCGTACCAAGAGCCGCCGTTTGGCCGCGGGTCAACGTCGGCCAGCACGTAACCGAGGATCGCTGCGGACCCCAGGCCGAGCGCCACCTTGAGCCAGCGCATCCGCCCGTGGAGGAGGAAGCTCTCGTGGTCGGAATCGCGCCGCTCGGCGTGGAACGCGGCGTCGTCGTCTGCCGCCGTCGCCATCAGCCGACATCCTCGACGAGCTTGGTGAAGCGCAGGAACTTCTCGGGCGAGACGCGGATTGCCGCGCCCGTCGGGCACGCGCGCACGCAGGCCGGGCCGCCTTCGATCCCCGAACACATGTCGCACTTGATCGCCAGCTTGGCCTCTTCGCCCTGCGCGTTGGCCTTGCGCCAGGCGTAGCTCGCTTCGCCCGGTCCCGGCCCGGCGCCGAACAGGATCCAGCTCAGGAGCGAGGGCTTGCGTGGCGGCTTCGCATCCATCCGGATCACGCCGTACGGGCAGTTGCGCTGGCAGTTGCCGCAGCCGATGCAGGTCTCGGCGATGAACACCTCGCCGTCGGCCCCGCGGCGGATCGCGTCCGGCGGGCAGTCGGCCATGCAGTGCGGGTGCTCGCAGTGCCGGCACGAGGTCGGCACGTGGAGGTGGGCGTAGGTCCGGCCAGCCTCGCGGTCGAGGCGGCTGAGGCCGTCGTGGCTGTCGGCGCAGGCTTTCTCGCAGTTATCGCAGCCGACGCACAGCTTCTCGTCGATCAGCAGTACGTCGGTCGCCTCGCCGATGCCGTTGTCGACGAGGAACTGCGCTGTCTCCGAATAGTAGTCGACGGCGCTACCGAAGCTGTCCTTGCGCCCCTCGATGAACTGCGTAACCGCGCGCCGCCCGGCCATGTCGGCGAGCGCCTTCTCGCGCAGCTTCGGCTTTGCCTCGAGCAGCGCGACGAACGCCTCGCCCGGGAAGCGCACGACCTCGCTGCGGATCGCCGCCTTGACCGTCGCGGTGCGTTTCGAGCCGTCGATTGCCGCCATCTCGCCAAGGTACGAGCCTGCCGGCAGGTACGACAGGAACACCGGCTTGCCGCCGATCGCCTTCTCGACGATCATCGACCCGCGCCTGACGACGTAGACGTCCTTGTCGTCAGCGCCTTCGGCGATGACCACCTTGCCCGCAGCGACGTCGAGCACTTCGGCCGCCTCGACCAGCCCGGCGACGTCCTCCGGCTTGAGCCCCGAGCCGAAGATCTGCAGCAGCTGGCGTTCGATCGCGATCCGGTTGACCGCGCGCGCCGCCGCTGGTGCGGTCGCCAGCAGCTTGAGCGCCGCGCGCCGCGACAACTCGACGCAGACGGTCGGTTCGGCCGCGCGCACGGTCGAGCCGCGCGGACGGCCCGAGATCAGCCCGACCTCGCCGACGATCGAACCCTGCCCGATCGGCACCGTCTTCGACGAGTCCTCGGGATCGACCTCGACCAGCACCGAGCCCTCAGCGATCGCGAACAGCGAGCTGCCCGGTTCGTTGCGCACGAACAGCGTCTCGCCCGCGGCGAACGCATGCGCCTCGCTTTCGAGCATCAGCTCGCGCAACTGCAGCGGCGAAACTTCGCGGAAAATCTCGATGTTGC
Source organism: uncultured Sphingomonadales bacterium (assembly GCA_937898525.1). Lineage (GTDB taxonomy): Bacteria > Pseudomonadota > Alphaproteobacteria > Sphingomonadales > Sphingomonadaceae > Croceibacterium_A. The sequence goes on along the minus strand of CALCBC010000071.1, from coordinate 3,908 downwards.
GCGCGAAAAGCGCGAGCCACTCGTCAACCGAGCGTCCCCCGGGCAGCGGGGCGAACTTGGCCGCGAGGATCGGCTCGTCAGCGGGCTTCAGGTCGGTGTTGCCGGCAATGAACTCGATGACGTCATAGCCCTGGTTCATGCAGTGCTTGATCAGCGGGTAGCCGGCCAGCGCGCCGATCACATAGACCCCGGGCACGGTCGACTCGAACATCGGCGAGAGCTTCGGGTAGGCGACCCGGTCGGCACTGGTGAACTGCACCCCGGTGCCGGGCCTGACGACTTTCCTGCCGTTCTTCTCCTCGAATTCGGCGCAGATCCCTTCGACGAAGGCGCGCGGCGGGGCCGATCCCATCCGCGCGATGACCCGGTCGCAGCGCATCCTCAGTTCGCCGTCGCGGGTGTCGAACACGATCTCGCCCTTGTCGATCGCGCGGGCGGTGGTTTCCATCAGTACGGTGATCCGCCCCTCGGCCTGCATCGCCTGCAACGCCTTGACGTTGGCGTCCTTTGCCGTGTTGAACTCGGCCGAGCGGTTGACGATCGTGACCACGTTGCGCTGCTGCGGGTCAGCCGCGAGGCCGAGTGCATTCTCGATCCCGGCGTCGCCCGCGCCGATCACCACGATGTGCTCGTCGACGTACTCGGCCGGGTCGTCGAGCTGGTACTGCACGACCGCGCCCTCGCCGACCGGGCAGCGCACCAGGTTGGGATTGCCCTGCGTGCCGATCGCCAGCACCACCGCCTCGGCGCGGATCGGCTCGCCATTCTTCACTGCCAGCGTGAAGTCGCCCTTTGCGCCGGTGATCGAGACGATCTCGGTATTGAGCCGTACGTTGACCTGGTGCCCGGCGGTCTGCTCGTCCCACGTGCCGAGCACGGCCTCGCGCTTGCCGGCTTCGAAATCGAGATCGCTGCGCAGCACCAGGTTGCTGGGCGTCGCCATGACGTGCTTGCCCTTCTGGTACTTGTGGATCGTGTCGCTGAGGTGCCCGGCCTTCTCGACAAGCACGTGGCTCATCCCACGCGCCGCCGCCCGCGCGGCCGCACTGAGCCCCGCCGGGCCCGAGCCGACGATCGCCACCTTGAACCGCTCGGCCGTATCCCCCACCGGATCACGCCCCCACTGCAAGCGGGGCCATCATAAGGCACTATTCGCGTTGCGCTACCCGCGTTTGCAGAGCGGAGCGCGATGGTCGTGGCCCCGCTCCCCTTCCCGAAAGCCAGTTTCGTCACCCTCAACCTGTTTCAGGGTGACGGGAAGAAGAAGTTGGGACGAAGGCTTCCCAACCCGCGGCCTCGCGCCCTACACCGGCGCCAGGGCAACACGGGGAGGGATACCGCAGGATGAAAGGCATCCTCGCCAGGCTGGGCGGCGGCGGCGTCGCCGCGATCGTCGCAGTGGCGGTCGCGGCCGGCACGATCGGCTACCGCCTGCTCGCCACCTCCGATCCTGAGCCCGTCGCCGAATCCCCCGCTGACCCGCTCGCCGGGCTCGAGCGTCGCGCCGCGGCCGAGCCCGGCAATCCTGGCGCCTGGCAGGAACTCGGCTTCGCGCTGTTCGCCCGCGGGCAGTATGCCGAGGCCGCCGCGGCGTACGAGCGCGCTGTCGCCGCCGACCCCGACAGCGCGGTGCTGTGGTCCTCGCTCGGCGAGGCGCGGGTCATGGCCAGCGAGCGCGACCCGATGCCGCCCGACGCACGCGAAGCCTTCCGCCGCGCCGCCGCGCTCGACCCGAAGGACCCGCGCACGCGCTATTTCCTCGCGGTCGAGAAGGACCTCGCCGGCGACCACGAAGGCGCGATCGCCGACTGGCTGGCGCTGCTCGCCGAGACGCCCGACGGCGCCCCGTGGGACGCCGACCTGCGGCGTACGATCGAGCAGGTCGGCGCGATCAACGGGATTGCGGTGGCGGACCGCATCGCCGCCGCGCTCGACCTGCGCGCCGCCACGTCGCCCGCCAGCAACGCTCCCACCGGCTCCGCCCTCGCCGCGGCCACCGCGGCAATCCCGGGCCCGACCCGCGAACAACTGGAAGCCGCCTCCGCCCTGCGTCCGGCCGAGCAGCAGGCGATGGCCGAGGAAATGGTCGCGCGACTTGCGGCACGACTGGAACGCGAGCCGGGCGACGTGGCGGGGTGGGTGATGCTGATGCGGAGTTACAAGACCCTGGGGCGGGATGCGGACGCTCGCGCGGCGTTGCGGCGGGCGGTGGCGGCCAATCCGCGGCGGAAAGTGGAGATCGAGACGGTGGCGAAAGGGTTGGGGGTTGGAGTCCCGAAATCCCGCTAGAAATATGCCCTGTGTCGAAGTCGGATTGCCGCGCGCTCCGAATGTCTTGGCTCTGGCACGCTGCGATCCGATGGGGGCCACTCCATCCCATCCGGTGCTGCAGCCAAATGTCTCACAGATGCTCACCAGCCGACGGCGCCAGATGCGCGGCGGGATTGCCGAAAACCGCATCCCCACTCACGAGGCGGCGCAGGCTGGTTCGGATTTCGAGTTCGCCCGCTTCGATGCGGACATTTGCCAAATCTAGTCGTTCCGGACCCGGGGAGAGGGTGCGCGAGCCAACTCGACCGCCAATATCCGATTGTGTGGCGGGGTAGAGGAGGATCAGGCGCGGGCAGCGGTAGAGGCGGGCGTAGGCGATCATCTGGTAGACGTCGGCCTGGGCGATCCCGTCGGACAGGCACTTCCACTTGGTGTCGATCACGCAGACCGTCTCGCCGCCGCGGCGGATCAGGATGTTCGGCCGCGTCGCGTGGCTCCAGCCGCCCTCGCCCTGCCAGGGCCCGAGCGCCCAGGCACCCTGCACGACGACCTCGAGCCCGCTCCCGGCCAACGCGCGGCGCAGCTGCGCGGCGACAGTTGACCTCTGTGGCGCATGACTGTCTTTGATAGCCCCCGGCACATGCGCCCGGCGCCGCGCGACACGCGGGCTTCAGGGACGAGATCGCCTCGCTCTCCGAGCGGGCGCGCCGCTGGACCAAACACCGAAGGAACGAACGGCAGGGGCCTGAAGGCGTCTGCCGTTTGGCGGATTCGCAGGTGACCGCATTCCTGGTGGCGCTGACCAAAAACAGGCGGCCGGGAACGGCCAAGGTTGGCCGCTGGCACTAGTCGCCAGTTTCGGAGCCGAGCCTCGATGCCATATCCGCGACCGTCCCGACAGGAGAGCGGGGTTCGGCGTGATTGGCCCGGGGAAAGATGGCGTCGAGGCGGGCGCGCAGCGTTCGCTCGAACTCGGAGCGGTTATAGCCACGCGGGTGCGTGACCGCAATTTCGCGGAAGATGGCGTCCTTTATGCGCTCGATCGCCTCGCCCTTGAGCAGGCCCGCTGCTACCAGTTCGGCGCAGAGCTGGATCAGGCCGACGGTGGTCGCCTGCGCGCGCAGGCCGATGAATTCAAGCGTGCGGTGCAGCTCGCGCGCCTGCTCGGTTTCTTGCTGGTCCATCATGCGTCCTCCCGCGAAACCTCGATGCCCGGCGTCACTGCCACCCGCCACCGAGCGAGAGGAACAGCGCGATCAGGTCGGTCGACAGCTGGGCATCGGCCTGCGCCAGCGCGGCCTCAGCCTGGGCCAGTTGGCGCTCGGCGTCGAGCACGATCTGGAAGCTCTCGCGGCCGGCCTCGTAGCGGATGCGGGCGATCCGCGCCGCCTCGCGTGCCTGCTCGCTGGCGCGGGTCAGCGCGGCGGTGCGGTCGAGCCCGCGCGCGTAGCTGGTAAGCGCGCTCTCGGTTTCCTGTAGCGCGGTGAGCCAGGTGCGGTCGAACTCGGCCAGTGCGGCCTGCTGCGAGGCTTCGGCCTGGGCGATTCGCGCGCGGGCCAGCGCGATGTTGGGGAAAGTCCACGAGATCAGCGGGCCGAGGCTGTAGCGGAACGCCGCGCCGGAGCCGAGATCGCCGA
>CALCBC010000070.1 GCA_937898525.1 uncultured Sphingomonadales bacterium | reverse complement strand
GCCACAAACGCGTCCTTCGGCACGTGGGTGATCCGGCACGCCAGGTCCGCCTCGCCGCTCGCAACCACGAAGTGGTCTTCCTCCTCGACGATCCCGGTCGTGAACACCACGTTGTCGAGGTACATCTGTTCCTCGATCGGCTCGGTCAGCGCGGGATCGGCCTCGAGCAGCGGCTCGTGGCTCGTCGCCAGTACCTTCCACGGCTCTTCCGGATCGAGCAGCGACCAGTAAGTCCGGTACTTGCCGACGATCTGGTACGGCTCGACCCCGTGCCACAGCGTCAGCCACCCGCGCTTGCCGGCGACTTCGGTCAGGATCGGCGGTGTGCCCCCGCCGATCCGCGCGGTCGCCGCGGTGCCCGCGTGCGGCCGGATCGCCGGCTCGATGTGCGGCCTCCAGTGCAGCGCGTCGGGGCTCGTCGCGTGGTTGATCGACGGGCCGGCATGCCAGGGGCTGCCCGGCGGATAGGCGAAGAACAGCTGCCCGAGCGGCCGGGTCTGGGCCCAGTACTGGCCGCCGATCAGCCCTTCGAAGATCAGCATGTCCTTGTTCTGGTGATCGAGCACGATCCCCTCGAAGGTCCAGTCGAGGCCATTGTCGGAACTGTAGAGAGTGGTCGAGTGCCGCTCAGGGCTGACCGAGCAGGTCGTCATCAGGTAGCGCCCGTTCACGCGGCTGATCCGTGCATCCTCGAGCCCGTAGCACTGCCAGGTTCCGGCTGGCGCGATCGCCTTGTCGTAATGCATCGCCACGACCTCGAGCCCGTCCGGGCTCATTTCGACCGGCAGCAGCCACGACAGCGAGGTCAGCGCCATGATCTTCCAGCCGTGGCCGTGAAGCAGGAACTTGCGCGGGTCGGAAGTGTCGCACAGCTCGAGCGGCCAGCCGTCGACCACGTAGCCAGCCTTCGAATCCCAGCGAATCGCGTGGACCTCGTCGTCGAACACCGGCTGGCGAAGGGCCTCGGCGACGCGGACCATCATGAGGAGGTTGCCGTTGGGCAGCCGGGTCATTCCCGGGTTGAAAGCGCCGAGCACGTAAGTCTCGCAGTCGAGCGCTCCCGCGAGCGGGCCGCGCGAGAGGTCGATGTCGTCGGGAACCAGGACCAGCCGGTCGACGGTGAACTTCACTAGTCGCTGATCCTCTGCGTGACCGCGAGCTGATTGACCACCGCGCGCCGCGGCTGCGTCAGCATGAAGTGCACCGCAACGGCGATATCCTCGGCGCGGAGCATCTTCTCGGCGTTGATCATCTCGCGCTGCTTCTCGGCCGGAATGTCGGGATACTGGAAGTCCGCTCCGGTCAGCCCCGGCTCGACCAGTCCGACCTTGATCCCCTTCGGCCCGAGCTCCTTGTGCAAGGCCTCGGCGAAGCCCTGGATGCCCTTCTTCATCCCGGCATAGATCGACGAATGGCCGCCCAGGCTGTGCGCGCTCATCGACCCGACCATGATCAGGTCCCCCTTGTCCTTCATGTGGTGCACGGCCTTGTACACGCTCATCACGTAGGCCGTGTAGTCAGCCGCAACCGCGTACCAGGCCTCTTCCTCGCTCGTGCCGGTCACGCCGTCGACCGGCACCGCGGCGTTGACGATCGCGATATCGTAGCTGCCCAGCGCCTTCTCGGCCTCGGCGAAGAACCGTTCGAGCCCCTCGCGCTCGGCGAGGTCGACGCTGATGCCGGATCCCTTGCCGACCTCGTTGATCCGCTCGAGTCCGTCGGCGAGATGCCGTTCGTCGCGCCCGCAGGTGAAGATCTCGACGCCCTCTGACGCCAGCAGCACCCCGATCGCGCGCCCGATCCCGGTGGTGCCGCCGGTGATGACCGCCTTGCGTCCTTCGAGCGAGGGCATCTCGGTATGCGCGTCACGCAGGTTCGGGTCGGCATCGGCCATGGCATGTCTCCTTTGTCTCGGGAGACGATCGGCCGCAGGAGCGGTTCCATGCCTGCGATCCCGCCGGGCCGCTGGGGGAGCCACTCGGACGCAGGAAAGCTCGGCCGCTTTCCTACTGGCCGTGTTCATGCTATGTTCGCGCAGAGTCTTTGAATTGTCCGTCGTTCAGCCGCGCCTTGCGCCTTTTCCGCGCAAGAGCACACGCCCTCGCGCACCATTGCGCTTGTGACCCCGCCCGACGCTCTCCTGCTCCGCGTCCAGGTTCTGTCCGGGCGGGCCATCACTCCAAGGTGCCCCTTTTCCCCGTCGACCGTGCCCATGTGCCCTTTCGCTGTGCCCCGCGCGTAACCGGCTGGCAACGCTAGTGAATATTGACCAGGCAAGTGGGTTCTTCAGGGGCACGGGGTGTGCCTTGTGTGCCCTTTTTCCGGCCGTCGTGTCCCCGCAAGCTTGGGCCCCGGGGCGTCAGGGCTTCCACCCGAGAAACCGCGCCAGCAGCGACAGCCCGTAGGCCTGGCTCTTCTCGGGATGGAACTGGACCCCGACCACGTTGTCGCGCGCGACTGCCGCGACGAGTCCGCCGCCGTGGTCGGTCATCGCCGCCACGTCGCGCCCGCTGTCGGGGCGGAAGTGGTACGAGTGAAGGAAATAGGCCTCGCCCGGCTCGATCAGCGAGGCGCCGTTGGGATGCGCGGTCGGCGAGACGTCGTTCCAGCCCATGTGCGGCACCTTGATCGCCGGATCGGTCCGCTCGATCAGCCGTACTTCGCCGGGAATCCATCCGAGCCCCGGCGTCGCCCCGTGCTCGTACCCGGCGGTCGCCAGCAGCTGCATCCCTACGCAGACGCCGAGAAACGGCGCGCCGCGCTGCAGCACCCGCTCCTCGAGCGCCTCGACCATGCCCGGGATGGCGATCAACCCGTCGGCGCAGGCCTTGAACGAGCCGACACCGGGCAGCACGATCCGCCCTGCGCCACGCACGATCTCGGGGTCGGCGGTGACGCATACCCGCTCGGCACCCGCTGCCTTCAGCGCGTTGTGGACCGAGTGGAGGTTGCCCGCGCCGTAGTCGATCAGCGCGATCGCCTCAGCCACCCAGCTGGCCTTTCGTCGAGGGTACCGCCCCGCCCTTGCGGGGATCGAGCTCGACGGCCTGGCGCATGGCCCGGGCGAAGCCCTTGTAGGCCGCCTCGCAGACGTGGTGGTTGTTCTGCCCGTAAAGGAGCTGGACGTGGAGCGTAATCCCGGCCGCCTGCGCGACCGAGTGGAACCAGTGCTCGACCAGCTCGGTGTCCCACTCGCCGAGCTTGTCCTGCGTGAACCGCAGTTTCCACACGAGGTACGGCCGGCCCGAGATGTCGAGCGCGACGCGCACCAGCGCCTCGTCCATCGGCGAGTAGGCGGTGCCGTAGCGGCCGATCCCGCCCTTGTCGCCGAGCGCCTGCGCCAGCGCCTGGCCGAGCGCGATCGCACTGTCCTCGGTGGTGTGGTGCTGGTCGATGTGCAGGTCGCCCTGCACCTTCATCGTCACGTCGATCAGCGAGTGCCGGCTGAACTGCTCGACCATGTGGTCGAGAAAGCCGATCCCGGTCGATACGTCGTATGCCCCGGTGCCGTCGAGATTGACCTCGACGACGATGTCGGTCTCCGCCGTCTTCCGCTCGATCCGCCCGGTGCGCATGGCCTCGCGCTATACGCGAGCCAAAACGTCGCGCAAGCATTGGCGCTTGACCGGAAAGCTGGGCAGCGCCACCTACTTGGGCATGACCGACGAAACGCCAGACAGCCTGATACCGTACGACGAGATCGTGCAGGAAGCGCTGCGGGCGGTGGTCGGGCGCGTGCTCGGCTCGATCGAGCAGTCGGGCGGCGCGCTGCCGGGCAACCACCACTTCTACATCACGTTCAAGACCGGCGCGCCGGGCGTGAACATTCCCAAGCACCTGCGCGAGCGGTTCCCCGACGAGATGACGATCGTCCTGCAGAACAAGTTCTGGGACCTGTCGGTCGACGAGCGCGGGTTCGAGGTAGGGCTCAGCTTCAACCAGATCCCGGCCAAGCTCTCGATTCCGTTCGCGGCGATCACCGCATTCGTCGACCCGGCGGTGGATTTCGGCCTGCAGTTCCAGGCCGCCGTCGCCGACATCGAACCGACCCTGCACGAGGATGCCGAGAACGACGCGCCGGGGTCCGAAACCAGCTCGTCCGCCACCTCCGACGACGCGTCGAACGTCGTCACGGTCGATTTCGGCCGCAAGAAATAGCGCGCCGGGGATGGCCCGCGCCCTCCGCAAGCGCAGCCGGAAACGGGCCGATCGCGGAGTGCCCGGTCCCAGCCCCAATCCCGCCACCAACCTGCTGATCATCGACATCGCCGCGCGCGGCGCCGTTCTGCTGGCCGCTCGCGCACTCGAGCAGGCGGCGCTCAAGGCTCGCTACGGCCGGGCGAAGGCCGGCGAGATCGTCAAGGGGCGCTCGACGGTGGCGAGCCTCGCCGCGACCGGCGCGGCACGCGTGGCGACGCGCTCGCTGCCAGGGTTCCTGCTGGTCACCGGCGGCCTTCTTGCCAAGACCCTGATCGACCGCAGCCTCAGGCCGCGCGACGCGCGGCAGCGCGGCGACCGCAAGCTGGCCAGGCGAGCGGAGAAGGCGGACGCCACGACTAAGTCTTGATTTCCGGCCGCGGCCTGCGGCAACAGCGTGCATGGCCGATCAAGACACGCTGGCCCGCCGCGGGCTGATGTTCATCCTCTCGTCGCCCTCGGGGGCCGGAAAGACCACGATCGCCCGGCGCCTGCTTGCCGAGGAGGGCGACCGCCTCAGGATGTCGGTCTCGGTGACCACGCGGCCGATGCGCCCCGGCGAGGTCGACGGGCACGATTACCATTTCACCGACCGCGCGGGATTCGACCGGATGGTCGAGGAAGACGCGTTCTTCGAGTGGGCCGAGGTCTTCGGCCATTGCTACGGCACCCCGAAGGCGCAGATCCGCGAGCAGCTCAAGCGCGGCCACGACTTCCTGTTCGACATCGACTGGCAGGGGACCCAGCAGCTCTATCAGCGCGCGCAGGGCGACGTCGTGCGCGTATTCCTGCTGCCGCCGAGTATCGAGGCGCTCGAGCAGCGCCTGCGCTCGCGCGGCACCGACAGCGAGGAAGTCATCCGCAACCGCATGGACCGCGCCCGCTCCGAAATCAGCCACTGGGACGCCTACGACTACGTCGTCATCAACGACGACATCGAGCAGTGCTTCGCCAAGGTGAAGATGATCCTCGAGGCCGAACGCATGCGTCGCCTGCGCCAGACAGGCCTGATCGACTTCGTGCGCGAGCTGACGCGCTGAGGTCGGGCTCGCGGACCGCTAACCGGCGGAAATCAGGAATGCGGCACGGGCAGCCCTGAAGTTCGGGGTGACGGGCCTGGTGGGAGGCTTGCCCCTCCGGCCCGCCCGGTCTAGCGGCGCCAGCACCAAGCCACACAGGGAGCCGCAATGTCCGCCGATCTCGAAGCCGCGATTTCCGCCGCCTGGGAAAACCGTGCCTCGGTGACCCCCGCCAGCAGGGAGGTGCGCGAGCCGGTCGAGGCCGCGCTGGAGCTGCTCGACAGCGGCAAGGCACGCGTCGCAGAGCCCGACGGCAACGGCGGCTGGAAGGTCAACCAGTGGCTCAAGCAGGCCGTGCTGCTGTCTTTCCGGCTCAACGACAACCGGGTCATGCCAGGCGGCTCAGCCGGCGCAGCGGCGTTCGACAAGGTGCCGAGCAAGTTCGACGGCTGGGGCGAAAACCGCTTCCGCGACGCAGGCTTCCGGGTCGTCCCGGGCGCTGTCGCGCGCCGCGGTAGTTATATCGCCCGCGGCGTCGTGCTGATGCCGAGCTTCGTCAACATCGGTGCCTACGTCGACGAGGGTACGATGGTCGACACCTGGGCCACGGTCGGGAGTTGCGCGCAGATCGGCAAGAACGTGCACATCTCGGGCGGCGCCGGAATCGGCGGCGTGCTCGAGCCGCTGCAGGCCGGGCCGGTGATCATCGGCGACGGCGCGTTCATCGGCGCCCGCTCGGAGGTCGCCGAGGGCGTGCGCGTCGGCGAAGGCGCGGTGCTGTCGATGGGCGTCTACCTCGGCGCCTCGACCAAGATCGTCGACCGCGCGACGGGCGAGATTCATCAGGGCGTGGTACCACCCTACGCGGTGGTCGTTCCCGGCACCATGCCCGGCAAACCGCTGCCTGACGGCAGCCCTGGCCCATCCCTATACTGCGCAGTGATCGTCAAGACCGTGGACGCGCAGACCCGCGCGAAAACCGGCATCAACGACCTCCTGCGCGACTGACATTGCCCGGTCCTTGTCTGGCGGCTTCAGTTATGGCGCCGCCACGGCAACCCGGTCTGGCCTTCGCTCGGTGGGTTCGGCCCGCAGGGCTACCTGCACGTTGCGCCGACCCGGCGGTACAATTCATGCAGACCGATCCCGACCGGTTCGACCTCGCCCGACCTCGCCCGAGCGGAACATTCCGCGCGGCCAACCGTAGATTTACCCGCAAGCAGCGGGAGTGACGGCCATGGAACGCCAGGGGGACGAGATTCATCTGGAAACCGACGAAGCGCGCGGCGCGTCGTCACCCAACATCGTGCGCTGGATCCTCGCGATCAGCCTGTTCGCGGCGATCGCGCTGCTCTCGGTGATCTGGATGACCGGCGCCGCGACGCAGGATGCCGTCGAGGGCGAGGCGACCGCTGACGGCCGCGAACGCCTGCTGCAGGAATACGGCGCCCGCGGCGGGGTGCGCGCTTCTGCCGCGCAAGACACCGACAGCGTCGTCGACGATCGTTTCACCGAAATCGAGGCCGCCGAACCCGGCGATACCTCCGCCCCAGGCACGCCGCCGCGGGTCGAAAACCGCGCCGCCGACGAGCCGTCCGCACCGGAGCCCGCGGCGAGCTGAGCGCCTTCGACCCCCTCCAGCGTTTCGTCGAGGCGCAGGACGGCGTCTACTCGCAAGCGCTTGCCGAGTTGCGCGAGGGTCGCAAGGTCAGCCACTGGATGTGGTTCGTGTTCCCGCAGGTCGCCGGGCTTGGCCGCAGTTCGACCGCCAGTTCTACGCGATCCGCGGGCGCGAAGAGGCGGAGGCCTACGCGCGCCACCCTCTGCTCGGAGCGCGGCTGGGCGAATGCACCGAGGCGATGCTCGGCTGGGCCGGCCGGCGCAGCGCCGAGGCGATCCTCGGCCCAGTCGACGCGCTCAAGTTCAGGAGCTCGATGACCCTGTTTGAAGCCTGCGCGCCTGACCCGGCGCCGTTCGCCCTCGCCCTCGACGCGTTCTATGCCGGCGAGCGCGACGCGGCCACGCTCGAGCGGCTTTAGACCACCGCGGACTATTCAACCTTGGTCTCGATCGGCGCATCCCCCCGGTGCGCTGCGGCGTAGGCCTCGGCCTCGCGCAGCACCCGCATCATGTTGCGGCTGGCGATCTTCTCGAGGTCGGCCTGCGAGTAGCCGCGCCGGGCGAGCTCGGCGAACAGTTTCGGATAACCGGCGACATCCTCCATCCCGACCGGTCCCCAATCCATCCCGTCGTAGTCGCCGCCGAGGCCGATGTGATCGATCCCGGCGACCCGGCGGATGTGGTCGATATGATCGGCCATCGTCGCCACCGTCGCCTTGGGCTCGGGGTTCTGCGCGTCCCAGTCCTTCATCGCCGCCTCGACCACGGCCGGCTGGCCCTGCCACAGCGCCTTGAGCGAGGCCTGGTGCGCTTCTCGCCGGGCGTGCCACTGGCGCCGTTCCTCGCTCAGGTACCCCGGCAATCCGACGACCATGACGATGCCGCCGTTGTCCCTCAGCCGCGCAAGCACGTTGTCGGGCACGTTGCGCGAGTGCCCGTTGACGCCGCGCGCGCCCGAGTGGCTGAAGATCACTGGCGCGCGCGCCACGTCGAGCGCGTCCATCATCGTCGCCTCGCTGACGTGGCTGAGATCTACCAGCATGCCGATCCGCTGCATCTCGCGCACGACCTGCTCGCCGAACGGGGTCAGCCCGTCGTGCTCGGGATCGGCCGTGGCGCTGTCGGCCCACGGCGTGCTTTTCGAATGCGTCAGCGTCAGGTAGCGCGCGCCGAGATCGTACATCTGCCGCAGCACCGCAAGGCTGGAGGCGATCGAGTGCCCGCCTTCCATCCCGATCAGCGAGGCGATCTTGCCCTCGCGCATCGCCCGCTCGACGTCGTCGGCAGTGAGCGCGAGCGCGAGCCGCTCGGGATAGCGCGCGATCAGCCGCTTGGTGACGTCGATCTGCTCGATCGTCGCCACCGCCGCTTCCGGCTCGGGCAGATCGGCCGAGACATAGACCGACCAGAACTGCGCCCCGACGCGACCCTCTGCGAGCCGCGCGAGGTCGGTGTGCATCGCGCGCCCGCGCGGGTCGCTCGGGCCGGTATCGGTCGTGTCCTCGAAATCGAAGTCGGCAATCACGTTGCCGAAGCGTCCGCGTAGCTGGATCGGCACGTCGTTGTGCCCGTCCCACACCGGTGCCGCCGTCAGGGCAGCCTCTGCCACCTCCTCGGGCGTCTGCGCCGAGAGCGGGAGTGCGAGCGTGAATGCCGATGCGGCGAGGAGAGCGGTGACGAGCCTGACCATACGGACCTCCTGTCCACCTGAAGCCTGTCAAGAAGCGCGGCCCGGCGCAAGCGGGGACCCGGTCCCTCGAGCCCTTCCTAGCGCTTCAAGGCCTCGGCCAGCGCCATCGCCGCGGCCGGGTTTCGGTGCTTCGCCCCTGCGATCATGAAGCAGAACACATCGCCCGGCCTGCCCTCGCTGGCGCGCCGATCCCCGGCGTAGGGCAGATCCGCCGGCGCCTCGCCACGCTCCCATGCCCGGCACAGGGCCGCGATCCGATCGAGCTCGTCGGCCGGATACCCCGCAGGCTCCGCATCCTGGGCGTTCTTGCAGCGCAAGTAGGCGAAGTCCGCCGTGCGGTCAGCGATCGCGGTGCGCCCTTCCTGCTCGCACCAGACGATCGCCACTCCGGCCGCGCGGCACAGGTCGACGAACTCGGCGCAGGCGAAGCTCTCGTGGCCGACCTCGATCGCGTGGCGCAGCGGCAGGCCCTTCAGCTCCTTCGGCAGCAGCGCAAAGAACGCGGCGATGTCCTCGGCCTCGAATTTCTTGGTTCCCATCAGCTGCCACAGGATCGGCCCTAGCCGGTCGCCGAGTTCCTCGATCCCCTGCCCGAAGAAGCGCGGCAGCGCCTCGCCCGCCGCGGCAAGCACCTTGCGGTTGGTGATGTACGACGAGCCCTTGACCGCGAACACGAACCCCTCGGGCGTCGCCTCGCGCCACTTGCGGAAGCTCTCGGGCTTCTGCAACGAGTGATAGGTGCCGTTGATCTCGATCGCACCGAGCTGCCGGCTGGCCCATTCGAGCTCGCGCTTCTGCGCCAGCCCCTCGGGATAGAATGCGCCCTTGCGCCACTCGGGATAGACCCAACCGCCGATGCCCGTGCGAATCATGCTGCGCCCTTCAGTCAGAGGGAACCGAACCTCGCGGTGCGCCATTTCGCTCCCGACGAAAGCGTCGGAGAGGAGCTTCGCATGGCCGTCGAGGCTGTCTGGAACGACCAGGTCATCGCTCATAGCGACCGCACGGTTGTGGTGGAAGGCAACCACTACTTCCCTCGCGAGGACGTCGACCCCTCGGTGCTCGAGCGGAGCCCCACGACCAGCGAATGCCCGTGGAAGGGCACCGCGCATTACTATACGATCGAGGTCGACGGCGCCCGCAACGCGGATGCCGCCTGGTATTACCCCAATCCCAAGCCGGAGGCCGCAGCCATACGTGACCGGATTGCCTTCTGGAACGGCGTCGAAGTGATCGGGGCGTGACTGCGGTCAAGGCGCTGATCGAGGAGCTGCGGCTGCTGCCGCACCCGGAGGGCGGCTGGTACCGCGAGACCTGGCGCGCCGCGGCCAACGAGGGGGAACGGGCCGCGGCGACGGCGATCCTGTTCCTGCTCGAGGCGCACCAGCGCTCGCACTGGCACCGCGTCGACGCTGCCGAGATCTGGCTTTGGCACGCCGGCGATCCGCTGCTGCTGTCGCTCGCCGCCAATGATGAGGGCCCGGTGCGCGACGTCCGGCTTGGCCCCGACGTGCTCGCCGGCGACTGCCCGCAGTACGTCATCGCACCCCACGAATGGCAGGCCGCCGCGCCGCTCCCCGGCAAGCGCGGGTTCACGCTCGTCTCGTGCGTGGTGGCGCCGGCGTTCGAGTTCGCCGGCTTCACGCTGGCCCCGCCCGATTGGCATCCAGGCGCGCGCGGCTGGCCGTAGTAGGCGCAGCGCCATCGGCCGACCGCGGACATGCGGCAGCCGACCCTCGACCCGCGGCTGTTCCAGCGAGCCGGAGTGTCAGCCGATAGCACTTGAGAGCGACGCCCGGATCGGCGAGATTGCCTGCATTTGCCGGCCACTGCCCGAGGAAGCCTCGAGCATCCCGGATTGAATCCAGACCACAGTAAAGGAGATCGGACGATGCGCAGGATCGTGATGATGGCATTTCCGGCCGCGCTGGCCGTGATGGCAGCCGGCATTCCCGCAACCGCGACGGCCCAGCAGGAGCAGGCGGAACAGGCCTCCAGGGCCGAGCACTATTCGGTCGAAACCACCCCGTGCGGCAAGCTGATCGACGATCCGGCCGCCGCCGCGATCCTCGAGCGACTGATCCCGACGGTGTGGGGCAACTCGATGTTCCAGACTGCCGGACGCGAGCTGACCCTGCGGGCGATTCAGCAGTACGAGCCCGTGCTCACCGAGCAGAAGCTCGCCGAGATCCAGGCCGAATTCGACAAGATTCCGGCGAAGTCCTGACCGGCGGGCGGGCATCGCCCGCCGACAGTCGAGACCTCAGTCTTCCTTGCCCGCGACGCCGTAGGTGATCGCGGCGTTGCGCGTCTTCTGGAACTCGGGGACGGTCATCCCCTTGAACGCGGCGTAGATGTCGATGTTGCCGATACCGGTGACCGCACCGAGCTTCTCGAGCATGAAGAAGATCACGCCGTAGTGGATCATGCCGATCCAGTCGCGCTCGCGCACGAGCCGACGCTCTTCGTCGGTCAGCCCGGCCTCGATCATGGTGCCTTCCTCGTCCTCGCGGAACTTCTTGCGCACCGCCGGATCGGTCAGCGAGTGGAGGAAATGGTTGAGGCGGAATGCCTTGACCGAACGCTCGATGGTGAACGGATAGGTCCCGGGCATCTCGTCGGCGCCTTCGTAGTCCCACATCGCGCGCTGGCGGGTCTTCTCCGGGTCCTCGACGGGCGGATCCTTCGAGACTTCCTCGAAGATCATGGTCGCGATCGGGGTCATCGACGGCAGGAAGTAGGTCTTGTGAGTGACCTCGACCTTCTCCGACAGCGCGCCGCGCATCATCATCCACATCACGACCTCGGCCCCTTCCCAGCCGCCGCGACGGGCGAGTTCGGCGATCGGCAGGTCGAGCAGGCTCTCGGGATCCTTCTCGAGCAGGTCCATGAACTCATGGTCCCACTCGGGGTTGTTGAACCCGCAGCCCTCGCCGTGGACCTGGTGGCTGAGTCCGCCGGTGCCGGCGATCGCCACCTTGATGTCCTTCGGGTAGCTGAGGATCGCCTGGCGCAGGCTCTTGCCGAACTTCCAGAACCGCCGCGCGCTCGGCAGAGGCACGGTCAGCACGCCGCAGACGATCGGCAGCAGCCGTACGGCCCAGCCCTTGTCGTCGTGATCGACCATCACCGACAGCGGCGAGAACGCGCCGTGGTCGAGGTTCTTGCCCTGGAAGTAGCTGAGGTCGAACTCGTTCGCGACCATCACGCGGGCGACGTGCGCGGCGAACTCGGGATCACCCTTGATCGCGGGGATGTCGCGCGGCCCGCCGCCCTCGTCGGCCGGGCCGAACTCCTCGCCCACGCCGAGCGCGAAGTGGCTGTAGTGGTCGAAGAACGCGGTCATGTGGTCGTTGTAGATGTAGACCAGCACGTCCGGCTTCTTCTCACGGAACCACTGCTGGACCGGCCCGTAGCCCTCGAAGATCGGTTTCCACACCGGGTCGTCGAACTTCTTCGCATCCTTGGCGAAGGCGATGGTGGGGGTGTGCGACGTGGCGATACCGCCGACGATCGTGGCCATGGGACGTTCCTCTCAACCTGGCGCAGCCGGACGGCGCGCGTCGTCTCGCCTGCACGATGGCATGTGGGCAGGCATTGCCACAAGTCAAATTACGGATGCGTGAAGATTTCGCGTACCCGAAAACGAAAGCGGGCGAAGCAGCGTGAGCCGCTTCGCCCGCGTCGATCGTCCGCGCCCCAGGCGCGCCCGACCTCAGCTCAGGTGCTTGGAGACCTTCGAAGTCAGCTCGAACATCGTGATCTGCGCGTTGCCGGTGACAGCGGCAAGCTTCTCGTCCGGGTTGATGTTGCGCTTGTTGACCTTGTCCTGCAGGCCGTTGGCCTTGATGTACTTCCACACGTTGGAAGTGACCTCGGCGCGCGTCATCGGGCCCTTGCCGACCACGCCCTCCAGCGCGGGCGAGAGATTGACCGGCTTGTTCAGAGCATTGTTCTTGGCCGCCATGGTATTCCCTTTCCTTTGCAGTCTTGACGCGGGGCCTCCCCGCCGTCCTCATCCCAGTTCGGCTCGCGTCGAACGCCGCGTGCGCCGCGCCGTGCCCGACGAGGCACGCTCGGCATCCGCGGCCGCTCCTCGCGGCTCCGCCTGAGCAGGTGCCCGGCTGTGCCCCGTTGCCCCGAGGATGGCAAGGGCGCCGGAGACGGTTTTCGCCCAAGTTTTGCGCCCTCTCGCGCCCAGTAGTGGAAAACTGCCGCCCAGCCGTGCTTGCTTCGGCCCCAAAGGCTTCGTAGCCTCGCCAGCAAGACGTAGGGGGCAGGGCTTTGACGGGGTTGGTTTTTTCGATTCGCGGCAAACGGCTGGTCCTCGCTGCCGCCTGCGCGGCGATGGTCGCGGGCTGCGGAGGCAGCAGCGGCGGCGGGAGCGGTCCGCCAACCGCCGGCGTCACACCAACGCCGACACCCAGCCCCTCGCCGACGACCGCAACCTGCTCGCTGCGGGCGCGGCAGGACTGGGTTCTCGCGCAGTTGCAGGAATGGTACCTGTTTCCCAACCTGCTCGACACCACGGTCAACCCGGCAAACCACACCTCCGTCGACAGCTACATCGATGCGCTCGTCGCGCCCGCACGCGCACAGAGCCGTGACCGGTATTTCACCTACCTGACTTCGATCGCCGAGGAACAGGCCTACTACGAACAAGGCGAAACCGCCGGGTTCGGCTTCCGCCTTGGCTACGACGTCGGCGGCAACCGGGTGTTCGTGATCGAGGCTTTCGAAGGTGCCCCGGCACTCGCCGCCGGTATTGACCGCGGCGTGGAGATCCTCCAGATCGGCTCGCAATCGGTCAGCAGCCTGATGGCCTCGGGCGGCCCGGCCGCGGTGATCCAGGCGCTCGGCCCCGACACGGCCGGCACAGCGCGCGCGTTCACCTTCCGCACTCTCTCGGGCACGCAGTTCACCGCCACGCTGACCAAGGCGGTGTTCGAGATCGACCCGGTTTCCGATCGCTACGGCGCCAAGATCATTTCCGACGGCGGGCGCCAGGTCGGCTATCTCAACCTGCGCAACTTTATCGACACGGCCGACCCCAATCTCCGGGGAGCCTTCGCCTACTTCAAGGCGCAAGGCGTGACCGAGCTGATCGTCGACCTTCGCTACAACGGCGGCGGCCTGATCTCGATCGCCCGGCTGTTCGGCGATCTGATGGGCGCCGGTCGGGCCGGACAGGTCTTCTCCTACGTCACTTTCCGCGATTCGAAAGCGAACGAGAACGAAACCTACGCCTTCCGCGCGCAACCCGAAGCGATCGCGCCGACCCGGATCGCCTTCATCGGCACCGGCGGCACCGCCTCGGCGAGCGAGATGGTGATCAACGGCATGGACCCGTACCTCGGCGCGAACATGGCGCTCGTCGGCAGCAACACCTACGGCAAGCCGGTCGGGCAGATCGCGCTCGACCAGCCGGCCTGCGACGATCGGCTGCGCGCTGTCGCGCTCAAGATCGAGAACGCCAACCACCAGGGCGAGTACTACACCGGTCTCGCCTCTACAGTCGCCAACACCTGCCGCGCCAACGACGACATCGGCCACCAGCTCGGCGACCCGGACGAGGCAATGGTGCGAGTGGCGCTCGATTTCCTCGCCGGGCGCAGCTGCACCGCGATCTCGGGCGTGGCCGCCAAGGCGACGGCGACGCTGGCCCCGGTCCGCGTTGCCCCCGAGCGTGCGCTGCTCGTCCCGGTGCGCCCGGCGAAAACCACCGACTTCGAACTGCCCGGCGTCTACTGAGGCTTGCGCTCCCGCTCGGCGCAACCGCCGGGGCTCATGGAGCAGAAGCCCCGGTCCTCCCCGAACTCGTCTCGGGGAAGGCTTACGCGAACCGGAACGCCGACACCGCGCCGCCGAGCACCATCTCGCCGTAATCGCGTGTCCCCGGCGCGGCCGAGGCGCCGGCGGGGACCATCAGCGGCAGCAGGTGCTCCTCGCGCGGATGGCACAGCCGCGCCCAAGGCGCCTCGGTCCACCGTGCGAGCAGGGCCTTGCGCTCGCGGGGCGGAGCAGCGGCCGCCTCTGCGAGCCAGCGGTCGAACTGCCGCGAAGGCTCGGCCACGCGCGGATCGCCCATTGCGCGCAGGTTGTGGAAGCTCATGCCCGAGCCGAGCACCAGCACCCCTTCCTCGCGCAGGGGTGCCAGGGCTTCCCCCGCGGCGAGGTGCAGCGCCGGGTCGAGCGAGGCGTGGAGCGACATCTGCACGACCGGGACGTCCGCCTCGGGAAAGGCCACCTTGAGCGGCACGAACACCCCGTGATCGAAACCGCGTCCACGGTCGATGGCTGCCGGGATGCCCGCTTGGCCCAGCAACTCCGCAGCGCGTTCGGCGAGCCACGGCGCGCCGGGCGCGGGCCAGCTCAGGCGATAGGTCTCGGGCGGGAAGCCGTAGTAATCGAAGATCAGGCCCGGATGCCCTTCGCTGCCGGTGAGCGCGAAAGCCCGCGCCTCCCAGTGGCCTGAGACGACCAGCAGCGCCTTCGGCCGCTCGGGCAGCGAGGCGGCGAGGCCGCGCAGGTAGGCTTCCATCCGCGCCCAGATCCCCTGCGGGTCCGGCATGAAGAAGCACGGCCCGCCGCCGTGCGGGATGTAGAGGCTCGGCTGCGCGGCGGGACGAGGATCGCTCATCCCGCCGCTATAGCCATGTCAGGCGTCTTCACCAGCCAGGCCGGCGAGTTCGCGCACCTGCTCGAGGTGCCCCTCGACCACCGGTGCCGCTTCGGCCGCGAACGCCTTCAACGGCTCCACCGTGCCCCTCTCGGCCTGCCCCTGCAGCAGCGTCAGCGCCTGCTCGTGCGCGGTGACCTGCTGCTGGAGGTAGGTCTGGTCGAACTGGTCGCCGGCGTTGCGCAGCGCATCGAGCAGCTGCTGATGCTGCGGCAGCAATTGCGGCGGCATCGCGAGCGGGGCGCCGCCCGCGACCACCGCGGCGCTGAGTTTCTCGCTTGCGGCAGTGTGGTCCTCGATCATCTTAGCCGCGAAATCCTTGACCTCCTGGCGCGTCGCCTGCTCCTGCGCGAGACGGGCGGCCTCGATCTCGAACCGGTTGCTCGAAGCGGCGAGGTCGACGAAGCCCTGCGGCGTCGAGGGATCGGGTGCGGCCGTCGCGGTGTCGTCCGCGGCGAGTGTCTCGTCGGTCTGGTTGTCAACGGCGTCGCCGCCGCAGGCAGTGAGGGCGAGCGCGGCGGCGGAGAGGAGTGCAAATCGTAGAGTCATCGGTCATGTCCTGTCGTTGGGGAGTCCCCACGCAACCGGACAGCAAGCGGCAAGTTCCTCGATTTGCCGCATTTTGGCCAAATTTCAGGGCTGCTCGGGCCCCTCGAACGGCCTGCGCTCGGTCCAGCCGCAGCCGTTGCGCTGCTCCGCGCCGATCTGCAGCGTGATCGTGAACGGATAGGTCCGGTCCGACATCCCGTCGCTGCATTCGAGCGGGGTCACCGCCATCTCGAAGTCCGCCCCGTCGAGCGACCCGCTGTACGCCAGCCCTCCGCGCCCCTCGAAGCGCTCGACCGCGATCGCCGTGCCCTCCGGATCCTCGGGCGTGGAATAGGTCAGCGTCGTGCCCGACACGCTCCCACCCCAGAACGGCTCGGTGCCGGTGAAGCGCAGCGTCTCGTCCGGCCAGATGCCGTCGAAGGCGACGGTCGAAGCGGCATCCGGAATCGTCGCGTCCCCGCCCGAGGCCGCGGAATCCGCCCCGGGCTGGCAGCCGGCGAGCAGCGCCGCGGCCGCGGCGGCGAGGACCGCACGAAGCGGTGTCACGGTATCGGTCATCGCCACATTCTAGGCGATCCGCGCCCGCGGCAAAGGCCTTCTCGACCAGCGGTGCCAAGATTCGTTTGCGATGCCCCCGCCGCTCGGTCACTCTCCAGGCAAACAATACTTCGAGTCGCATCCTGAATCTTCTAAGGGGGGAGTTATCGCGATGTGGACTATCGATAACAACGGCACGTTGAAGCTGAATGAAACTCCTGTCGAACAGATCAAGTCGAACAATACCAGCGGACCTTTTGGCGCTACTCCGAAAATAGCGGTCATTCATTTCACGGCCGGCGGCACCGCCCGGTCTTCGGCCGAGTGGTTTCGCCATCCCGGCAACACCGGTTCTTCGGCCCACGTGGTGATCGAACGCGACGGGACCGTGATCCAGTGCGTCAGCTTCAAGAAGGTCGCCTGGCACGCCGGCAAGTCGCGCTGGCGCGACCTCGTCGGGCTCAACCGCCACTCGTTCGGGATCGAGCTCGCCAACTGGGGCGCGCTGCGCCCGTCGGGCGGCGGCTGGGTGACCTCGACCGGCAAATCGATCGCCGATCCGTTCATCGGCGTCCACCGCAACGGCAACCCCGACGGATCGACGCGGCCGATCGGCTGGGAACCCTATCCGCAGGAGCAGGTCGAGGCCGCGGCAGGCGTGGTCGGCGCGCTCGCCGCCGCCTACGGCGTCAACGAGATCGTCGGCCACGACGACATCGCCCCGGTCCGCAAGTCGGACCCTGGCCCGGCCTTCAACATGACCCGGTTCCGCCAGCAGGTGCTCAATCCCCGGCGCGACGACGGCGACAACATCGGCACGGTCGCGGTCGCCAGCGGCCTCAACCTGCGCACCGGCCCGGGGACCGGCCATCCGGTGATTACCGCGCTGCCGAAGGGCACCAAGCTCCAGCTGCTCTCGGCGCAGGGCAACTGGCTCGAGGTCAGCCAGCTCGACGCGGGTGGGCACCCGGTCCTCACCGGCTGGGTCCACGGCCAGTACGTTTCGCTCGACTAGCCCCGCGCCCCGCCCGCCCTGCCCCGCGGCCGGCAGACACGGCGCGCGAAGCGGGCTAGGGTCGCGCATCGGCTCCTTCGCCGCGCGGATCGTCGGCCGAAGTTGCCCCACGCGAAGGCCGGAACGCCCCGGCAGGCCGGCCGTTCGCACGGTAAGGAGAGCGATCGATGCCGCGATCCCGCACCCTCGCCGTCGCGCTCGGCGTCGTGCTGGGCGGGCTGCTGCTCGGCTCGGTGATCGGCAGCGCGGCCGACCCGAAGCTGAAGACCCCCGCCGAGCGCGCCTCACCGGCGGCGCGGATCGGCGAGCCGGCGAGCGACCCGAGCGAGAACCTGATGGTCGAATTCGCCCCCTACCCCGATCGCTATCCGCCGCCGTTCGCCGACGAGGTCATCACCGACTGGACGCC
>CALCBC010000069.1 GCA_937898525.1 uncultured Sphingomonadales bacterium | reverse complement strand
TACCAACGCCGCGGGCTGCTGCCCGATCCGCAGCCGCAGAAGACCGGGGCGAGAGGAATCCGCCATTACGGCCCCGACGACGAGCGGCGGTTGCGCTTCATTCGTTCGGCGCAGGCGGCGGGATTCACGCTCGAGGAAATCGCCGAGTTGCTGCACCTCGACAGCAGCCAAGACCGGGCTCGCGCCCGCGAGATGGCGCGGGCGAGGATCGAAGCGCTCGACGCAAAGATCGCCGAGCTGCAGCGCGCGCGCGAGGCGCTGTCGCGGCTGGCGAAGGAGTGTGCCAGCGGCGGCAAGGGGCCGTGCCCGATCATCGCCGCCTTCGAAGGCGGCTGATCGGGCACGGCCTTCGGGATCAGAACGTCTGGCTGATCCCGAGGGTGAAGCGCCAATCCTGCGGCGCCTGGATGCCGTTGAGGTCCTGATGCAGCGGCACCGACAGCTCGCCGCTCAGCTGCGGCCGCCGGGGCCCGCCGACAGGCAGCAGCCAGTTCAGGCCGAAGCCCGCCGAGACCGTATCGCCTCCGTAGTTTTCCTGCCTGTCGGGCGGCGCGTCATGGTTGTGCGGGCCGTTATAGTGGCCCTGCACCTGCCCCTCGTGGACGTACTCGAGCCGCGCGGTCGCCCCGACGTCGCCGTCGAGCAGGGTGCTCACCCAGCCTGTCACACGCGCCTTGTCGCCGAACGCGAAGCCCGAAGCGTTGTGCGCCTCGGTCCGCCAGCGGTAGCTGGCCTGGGCTCCCAGCCCGATCGCCCCGGCGCGCCCCGTTACCGTGACCGAGGGCTCGAGGTCCCAGGTGCCGCCGCCCGGCTGCATACCGTAGTGGACGAAGGAGCCGTCGGCATTCTTCTTCGACACCGAGCCCGTCGGGACCCACAGGCCGAGCGTCGCATGCGCTCCGAAGCCCGGCTTGCGCGCAAGCCGATACGAGGCCGACACGAGCGTGTCGCCGAATCCCTCGGTACCGTGCTCGTGCGTCTCGCCGAAGGGTAGCCCGTGGCCCCCGCCATGACCGCCGTGGCCGCCCCCCATGCCGCCCGCGGGATCGATCCCGAGCATCGTCATGCGGTGCCACATGTAGTGCGGCATCACCATGAACGTCAGGTTGTCGTTGGGCGCATACATCAGGTCGAACATGACCATGTCCATGGTCATCGACTGCGTGCGCACCGTGTAGCCCGCGGCGACGACATCGGCGTCTGAAATCGGATCGCTCCCCGACCGGTTGGTTCCGCCGAAATGCATGCGCTCGAAACGCAGGCCGAGCATCAGCTCACCGCCCTCGTGCATGTGGTCGTTCATCAGCCCGGCGGCGGGATGCATGAGCGGGCTTTCGACGACGATCGCGTCGTCCTGCGCGGCGGCGGGCGCGGCGAGCAGCGCACCAAGCGCCAGCATGCCGCTGGAAATCGAGTGTCTCATGAATTCGCTTTCTGTCTGGATACGCACGATGCCGGCATCGGCCGGCGGCGGTTCAGGCAGCGAGCGGGGGGCCCCGGACTGGCGGGCGGTGCGGCGCCGAAACGGCGTGCGGGAAGACAGCCGGCGGCGACCCGTAGGCGATGGCCACGATCCCCGGAACGGCAAGTTCGCCCGACGGCGGTGGCGGAAGCGCTGGCGCGCCGAGCCCGGCGAAGGCACAAGGCTGTTGCGCGCGTGGGCCCCCTCTCGGACTCTCGTCCTCTCCCACCGGTATCTCGACGAGGTGGCCGGCACCGCAGACCTTGACCGTCACCGACCCGGCCGCATCGG
The DNA here is from genome assembly GCA_937898525.1 of uncultured Sphingomonadales bacterium. Classification (GTDB taxonomy): domain Bacteria; phylum Pseudomonadota; class Alphaproteobacteria; order Sphingomonadales; family Sphingomonadaceae; genus Croceibacterium_A. Next base: position 9,634 of record CALCBC010000069.1, on the reverse strand, counting down.
CCTCGGCCATGAACCCCTGCGGCACGACGGCGCGCATGAACAGCGCGGCGGCGAGAAGCAGCCAGAGCAGTCCGGGAGATCGGCGAACCCACGTCATCGGCCGTGCCGTTAGGCCAGCGGCAGCAGGGGGGCAAGCGGCGCTTTCCCGCGGCGCGCCGATATGCTCCAATGGGGCCATGGCGGACCCAGCGACAAGGCCGGCGGTACTGGTCACCGGCGGCGCGAAACGCATCGGCGCGGCGATCGCCCGGCGGTTTGCGGAAGCGGGCTGGCACGTGGTGATCCACTGCAACCGTTCGATGACTGCGGCCGAAGCACTCGCCGGGGAGCTGCCGAGCGCGGAAGCGGTGCGCTGCGACCTCGCCGACGGCGGCGCCGCGCTGGCGATGGTCGAGGAACTCGCCGGCCGGCTCGACGACTGGCGCGCGCTGGTGAACTCGGCGTCGGTGTTCCGTCCCGACGACGCGCTGCAGCTTGACGTCGGCGTCAACTGGGAAGCACTGCAGGTCAACGCGGTCACGCCCGCGATGATGGCGCAGGCCTATCTCCGGCAGGCGCGTTCCTCCGAAGGCCGCCGGGTCGTCCAGCTCACCGACCAGAAGCTCGCCAACCCCAACCCCGACTTCTTCAGCTACACGATGAGCAAGCACGCCCTTGCTGCCACGGTGCCGATGCTCGCGATGGCAGCCCAGAATCTCCTGGGGCCGGAGGACAGGGTCTTCAGCCTCGCGCCGGGGGCCATCCTCGCCAGCCACGACCAGTCCGAGGAACAGGCCGAGATCACACACCGGCTAAACCTGCTCCGTCGCCGGACCGGCGCGGACGAGGTTGCCGACGCGGCCTTCTTCCTCGCCACTGGCCCGCTCGCGAGCGGGCAGACCCTGTTCGTCGATTCGGGCCAGCACCTGCTCGCCCAGACTCGCGACGTGATGTATCTGGCTGGCGAGGAGACCGCATGAAGCGTCACGCGCTCAGCACCCGCCTGTGGCACTGGATCAACGCGATCAGCCTGGTCGTGCTGTTCATGTCCGGGCTCAACATCTCAAACGCGCATCCGCGGCTCTACTGGGGCGAATGGGGCTTTGCGCCCGAAGATGCCTGGCTCCACGTCTGGCGCTTCCCGGGCTGGGCGACGATCCCGGGCCACTACAGTCTCGCCGCCGCGCGCGACTGGCACGTGCTGTTTGCCTGGGTCTTCGCAGTCTCGCTGCTGCTGTTCATGATCGCCGCCCTGCTCAACGGCCACTTCCGCCGCGACATCGCTACCCGGGCGAGCGAGTGGCGGCCGGCCGCGATCTGGGCCGACGTCCGCGCGCACCTGCGCTTCGAGTTCGACCACCCTGGAGCCAAGTACAACTTCCTGCAGAAGGCCGCTTACGGCGTCGTGCTGTTCGTGCTGCTGCCGCTGATGATCGTCACGGGTATGGCGATGAGCCCGGGGATGGACGCCGCCTGGCCGTTCCTCAGCGAGATGTTCGGCGGCCGGCAGAGCGCGCGCTCGGTCCATTTCGTCGTCGCCTGGCTGCTGTTCGGCTTCGTCGTGCTGCACCTGGCGCTGGTGCTGCTCAACAAGCCGGCGCGACACGTGTGGGACATGATCGCGGGAGGGCCCTCCGATGAAGCGGCGTAACGTTCTCGCGGGCCTCGCTGCCCTGCTGACCACCGGGTGCAGCAAGATCGGCAAGAGCGACACGTTCCAGGGCCTTGTCGATCGCGCCGAAGCGCTCCACCGCGGCGCGCACCGGCTGATCGGCGGGCGCCGCCCCATGGCCCGCGAGTACTCGCTCGCCGACGTCTCTCCGTTCTTCCGCGGCAACGGCAACACCGACATCGACAGCGACGCCTATCGCGCCCAGGTCGCCGCCGGGTTTCCCGACTGGCGCCTCGAAGTGCGAGGCCTGGTCGAGCGCCCGCTGAGGCTGTCGCTCGACGACATTCTCGCGCTCCCACAGCGCACGCAGATCACCCGCCACGATTGTGTCGAAGGGTGGAGCGCAATCGGCCAGTGGACCGGGCCGCAACTGTCGACGATCCTCGACATGGCCGGCCTGCAGCCCGCGGCGCGCTTCATCGTGTTCCGCTGTGCCGACGACTTCCGCGGCGTACCCTACTACGAAAGCTGCGATCTCGACGACGCGTTCCACCCGCAGACGATCATCGCCCACGCGCTCAACGGTGAGCCGCTGCCGGTCAGGAACGGCGCACCGCTGCGCCTGCGGATCGAGCGCCAGCTCGGCTACAAGCACGCCAAGTACCTGACCGCGATCGAGGCGGTGGCGAGCCTCGAGGGAATCGAAGGCGGCAACGGCGGTTACTGGGAGGATCGCGGCTACCAGTGGTACGCAGGGGTGTAGCGGTTTCGTCCGCGCGCTACTCGGGCCAGCTGTCGAACGACCGTTTCCAGGCCAGCGCAATCATCTGCTCGAGCACGGCGAGATCGATGTCGGCCAGCTTGTTGACGTAGAGACACCCGACGCCGCGCGAATGCTTGCCGAGTTTCGCGAGCAACCCCTCCATCTCGGGATCCTCGGTTCGACATCCGAGAAGGTAGATTGAATGCTTCGCCTTGCGCGGCGAGAAACCGGCACGACACATCTCACCCGAATGGCCGCTTTCGTAGGTGTAACGATAGCGGCCGTAACCGACGATCGACGGCCCCCACATCACCCCCGGCTCGCCCGTGACCTGGCGGAACAGCGCGTCGAGAACGTGCCCGTCCTCGCGCTTCGCGGCGGGTTCGACGGCAGCGAGGAAAGTCTCGGCGCTCACCTCCGTCGGCCTGGTCTTCGTCTCGGCCATGAACCGAGGGTAACCCATGATTGACAGCCCGCAAAGCCGCGGTTCTATTGCCTCGCTTTACAGCGGGGAGTTGGACTGGATGTGGCTGCTGGACACGTTTCTCAGGAAGATCATCAGGACCGGCAGACTGGTCGTCACGGACCATGACGGAAAGGTTTACGAATACGGTCCGGGGCCGGAGACGATGGAGCACCGGCAACCGATGCACGTCCGGCTGACCAACAAGAAGGCCTCCTCGCACATCGCCCGCTATCCCGCCGTCGGCGCCGGCGAAGCCTACATGTGGGGCTGGCTGGTGGTCGAGGAGCCGTACGACATCCGCGACCTGGTTCTGTTCGTCGCGATGAACGCAAAGGTGAAGAGCAACACCGCGCTGAGCGCCAAGGGTCCGGTGCGCAAGGCGCTGGCTCGCACGCTGGCCAAGATCGACAGCATCAACCTGCGCGGCAAGGCGCGCAAGAACGCCGAGCACACCTACAACCTGACCCGCCGCCTCTACGAGCTGTTCCTCGACGAGGACCGGCAGTACACGATGGGCTACTATCGCGACGTCAACAACAGCCTCGAGAAGGCACAGCTCGACAAGAAGGCGCACCTCGCGGCCAAGATGTACATCAAGCCGGGCATGAAGGTGCTCGACATCGGCTGCGGCTGGGGCGGCTTCGCGCTGTACCTCAACAAGCACTACGGCTGCGAGGTGCTGGGCGTCGCGCTCGCGCCCGACCAGATTGCCTTCTGCAAGGAGCGCGCGAAGGCCCTCGGGGTGGACGACAAGGTCAAGTTCGCGCTGATGGACTACCGCGACGTGGAGGGCGAGTTCGACCGGATCAGCTCGGTCGGTTTGCTCGAGCACGTCGGCACGCCGCACTACCCGCAGTTCTACCAGCACACCCACCGGCTGCTGAAGCCCGACGGGGTGATGATCTCGCACTGCTGCGGCCGCGCCGGCGAGCCGGGCTTCACCGACGCCTGGACACGCAAGTACATCTTCCCCGGCGGCTACATCCCGGCGCTCAGCGAGCTGGTCAAGGAGAGCGAGAAAGCCGGCTGGCAGATCATGGACGTGGAGGCGATGCGCTTCCACTACAGCCACACGCTCGAGGAGTGGTACAACCGCACGGTCATGCACAAGGACGAGATCGTCGACCTGTACGACGAGACGTTCTACCGCATGTGGCAGTTCTACCTTGCAGGCGCCGAGCAGGCGTTCCGCCACGGGCGGATGGTCAACTGGCAGATCATCTACGTGAAGGACCGCGCGGCAATCCCGATGACCCGCGAGTTCATCCACGAGGAAAGCGCGCGGCTGCGCGAGAGCGAGGAGCCGCCGGTGTGGCACCTCGCTCAGGCGGCGGAATAGCCGCGGGCCGAGCTGCCGAGGGGGGAACATGCTGAAACCTGCGCTTGCCGCCTCGACGGGCTGATCTGCGTGCTGACCGTTGGCGACGGGAACGCCGTGCTGCGGATCGAGCCGGCCGCGGGGTGAGCGCGGTTGTCGCGGCCGGAAGCGCGCGGTAAACCGCACGCCGCTTCCGGCCCCGCAGCGACAGGACGTATGATCTCGCAGCCGTTCCGTTCGCTCCTGCTCCGCACCCTGCTGGCGCTCGCGGCGCTTGTCGCCTTTCCCGGGAGCGCGCTCGCCGAAGTGCAGGTGCACTTCCACAGTTTCAACGGCTCGCTGTTCGGCGGCCGCTATCCGCACGCCTTCGTGGTGTTCGAGGGCACGCTCGACGCGACCGGCGAACGGATCTTCGAGAACTACGGGTTCTCGGCCAAGGTCGCGGGCCCCGCGGTGCTGATGGGCCCGGTCACGCACATGATCTACACCGAGGACGAGCAGTACATCCGCACGACCAACCGCCACTTCACGGTCACCGTCTCCGACGAGACCTATCGCCGGATGAAGCAGGAAGTGATCGCCTGGCGCGACGCGCCGGGGAAATTCTACGACCTCGACACGCGCAACTGCATCCACTTCGTCGGCCGCATGGCCGAGCTCGCCGGGCTGCGCGTCGACTTCCCCCGCAACCTGCTGCGCAAGCCCCGGGCCTGGCTCAACCACATCGCCTCGCTCAATCCTCAGCTGCGAGCGGCGGCGGTCCGGTAGCGCGCCGCAAGAGTTGCCCGAGTGGCGGCCGCTTGCGGAAACCGCCGCCCGCTCCTAGAGCGCGCCGCGAGATTCCCAGTCCCGCGGAGCGTCCATGTCCGACATCAAGCGCGTCGTCCTCGCCTACTCCGGCGGGCTCGACACCAGCGTGATCCTCAAGTGGCTGCAGGTGACCTACAACTGCGAGGTCGTCACCTTCACCGCCGACCTCGGCCAGGGTGAGGAGCTCGAGCCGGCGCGGCGCAAGGCCGAGCTCATGGGCATCAAGCCCGAGCACATCTACATCGACGACCTGCGCGAGGAGTTCGTGCGCGACTTCGTCTTCCCGATGATGCGCGCCAACGCCCGTTACGAGGGCGACTACCTGCTCGGCACGTCGATCGCCCGCCCGCTGATCTCCAAGCGCCTCGTCGAGATCGCGCACGAGACCGGCGCCGACGCGATTGCGCATGGAGCGACCGGCAAGGGCAACGACCAGGTGCGCTTCGAGCTCTCCGCCTACGCGCTCGATCCGCACATCAAGGTCATCGCCCCGTGGCGCGAGTGGGACCTCACCAGCCGCACAGCGCTGATCGCCTGGGCCGAGCAGCACCAGATCCCGGTGCCGAAGGACAAGCGCGGCGAGAGCCCGTTCTCGACCGACGCCAACCTGCTGCACACCTCGAGCGAAGGGAAAGTGCTCGAGGACCCGTGGGAAGAGGTGCCCGACTACGTCTACTCGCGGACCGACAACCCCGAGGACGCGCCGGACCAGCCGGAATACATCACGATCGACTTCGAGAAGGGCGACGGCGTCGCGCTCAACGACGAGGCGATGAGCCCGGCGACGCTGCTTGCCGCGCTCAACGACCTCGGCCGCAAGCACGGCATCGGCCGGCTCGACCTCGTCGAGAACCGCTTCGTCGGGATGAAGAGCCGCGGGATGTACGAGACGCCGGGCGGCACGATCTACGCCGCGGCCCACCGCGGGATCGAGCAGATCACGCTCGACCGCGGCGCGGCGCACCTCAAGGACGAGCTGATGCCGAAGTACGCCGAGCTCATCTACAACGGCTTCTGGTTCGCCCCCGAGCGCGAGATGCTGCAGGCGGCGATCGACCTCAGCCAGCAGAAGGTCTCGGGCACCGTGCGGCTCAAGCTCTACAAGGGCCTCGCCCAGGTGGTCGGCCGCAAGTCGCCGAACAGCCTCTACTCGGAGCGCCACGTGACCTTCGAGGACGACGCCGGCGCCTACGACCAGCAGGATGCGGCGGGCTTCATCCGTCTCAATGCGCTACGCCTGAGGCTGCTCGCGCAACGCGATCGCGGATAATTCGCGCCGTTTGCGGCGAACCGTTGGGTTATCCACCCTTGTCCACTGGCATTGTCGCCGAAAGTGGATAAGTGCACGCTCGCGTCCTTGCCCGAATCGCCCGGGCAGCGCATCCTCCAGACATCGAGACGGGGATTGGCCCTTCCGAGACAAAGGCCGAAAGGCCAGCGACGGAGAAGGGATTTTGGAACCGTATCGACGCGACGGCGAGATGCCGCGCGGTCGAGGAACGAGACGAGGCGACCCGCGGGGAGCAATCCCCAGGCAAACCGGATCCCGAACCGCTGACGCCGCGAAGGCGCAAAGTCGGACAGGCCGGATTACCGGCCCGGTGCCGAGGTTGGGCGAGGCCTTCGGGCCAGACCGGACCGCTCGAAGCCCCGGGAAGGAAAACCGGTCTCGGAACCGCCGGGCGGCGGGGTCCAGTCTTCGGACCAGGCTCAGCCTCCGACGGAACCGGCGCCGGCGCGAGCGCCGGGCGATGAGAGGCCGCTGGACGACCCGGTTCGCAAGACCCAGTCGAGGCGGCATTGAAACGCCGGGCGTAAAGCTTCCTGCTCCGGCAGGGACCACACGCCGGTGAGAGTGGGGTCAGCCGCAAGGCTGGCCCCATTTCTCTTTGAGGCCATGCCGGATCGCCCGGGACGCTGCTCCCCTTCCCTCCCCCAAAGCTCCTCCCTCCCCAACCGTCACCCTGAACTCGTTTTCAGGGCCCATCGCGCTGCACGCGCGGATTGGGCTGGTGAGCGCGGCCTTGCTCCAGGAAGCCTGGAGGCGGAGCCTGGCCCGCGCCGATCGCTCACCGCCTGGGGAGAAATGGGCCCTGAAACGAGTTCACGGTGACGGGAAATGGGAAAGTCGGGGAGCGGGTCTGCCGAGACGCTGTTTGCCATTTTCGACTCACACCCGCCCGCTCCGTTAACCATACTGGCCCGTTTCCGCCCGTTTCGCCCGAGCCGCCGACAAACCGACGAGTCGAGCCATCGCCGGGGTGAACCGCCTGCGGGCGGGTTCCGCTGGCGGGAACCGGCGTTTATGGCCGCCGCCACCATGGACGGGAACACCACCATGACCGCCCGGGCCGCCGTGGCCGCGATCGCGCTTCTCGCTCTCGGCGGATCGATCAGCGGCCTTCACGCCGCCGAGGAGGCCGCCGTCGCGCCGGTCGCGCAGGCCGCGGCGGAAGACGACGCGGCGCTGCCGCGCTTCGTCCCGCTCGACGAGACGCTCGACAGCGAAGTCGCCGAAGAAAGGGTCGACCTCGCGGTGGAAACCGGCATCGACGACGAGGACGCCGAGGTCATCGGCAGCGGCGTCGCCAGCTGGTACGGATCCAGGTTCGCCGGCCGCCGCACCGCGAGCGGCGAGCGCTTCGACCCGAGCGAGTTCACCGCCGCCCATCGCACGCTGCCGTTCGGCACCCGCGTGCGCGTGACCAACGCCGCCGGCAAGTCGGTGGTCGTGCGGATCAACGACCGCGGCCCGTTCCACGGCGGCCGCGTGATCGACCTCAGCCAGGCCGCCGCGGCCGAGCTCGGCCTGGTGCGCGCCGGCAGCGGCCGCGTCGAGCTGGCGCGGCTCGACTGATCGCCCCCGGGTGACAGCCCTTCCCGCGCAGGCTAGCCTCGCGCGATGTTCGTCCCGCTCTGGCTGATCGCTCTCGCGCTGCTGCTCATCGCCGTGCTGGCGTGGTTAGCCCTGCGCGGGCGCGGCGGCGGCGAGATGATCGACCGCCAGCGCCGCGCCGCCCCCACCGAGCGCTCCCCGGCCGACCACAAGGCGCTGGCGGACCGCGCGGTGCGCGAGGCGATCGCCCGCGGCAACAAGCTCGAGGCGATCCGCCTGGTCCGCGAACGCACCCGTCTCAGCCTCGCCGAGGCCAAGGAGCTGGTCGAGCGCGAACTGGACTGAAGCTGCTGCTGTCTCGGGCGGGAGACGGCGCCGGTCTGGGACGGGAGGGGGGATCGGGGACCGACGCCGCCTCGCTCCCTGCAACGACGATCGGCGGAAAGGGTTCCCTTCGCCTCCGTCACCCTGAAACGCGTTCAGGGTGACTGAACGGGAAAGGGGCGCGCTGCGTGTTGCGGCAGGCGCCCCTTCCCCCTCCCCGAGCGGCGCCCGGAGAGGAGCCGGTTACTTCTTCAGCTGTCCGCGGATCGCGCCGTCCGGGAAGGTGCGGGTGTGGACGTTGACGTAGTAGCCGCCGGGGTTCTCGATCAGCGCGTTGGCGACGTCGGCGGTGATCTCGGCGCAGCCGCCGCTGCTGCCGTCCTCGGGCGGCTCGAGCGTGACGATCGGCGCGCCGGTCTCGCCCGGGCCGCCGGTATGGATGTGCGCCGCGGTAGCATCCTCGATCCCGGTGACGTTCATCAGCCAGCACGCCGTCCCCTTGGGCGGATCGACGACGACGGTGATGTGGCCCTGCCCGGCCCCGCCGTTGAGCGTGGTGTAGAGCGGCACGCCGGTGTTCGGCGGCGGCGGCGGCCCGCCGAACTGCGCCGCGGCCGGAGCGGCCAGCGCAAGCGTCCCGAGGGCAGCGGCAAGGGCTTTGGAGAGCGTGTTCATCGTCTGTCTTTCTCCCAGAAGATCAAGCGAAGAAGCCCTCGTTATAGGGCCAAAGCCGCCGCGCGCCACAGCCAGTTTGTAACGGATGACAGGATCACCAGCCCGGCTGCTCCTCGTCCCCGCGCTGCGCGCGCTCGACTTCGTCACGGTGCGAGTGGCGGCGCACGAACCATTCGCACAACGCGAAGGCGAGCGCGAAACCGGTGGCGACGATGAGGGCGGTGGTGACGATCCAGGACATGGGTGTGCTCCGGGCAAAAGGCGGGAGCTCATCCAAGTCTCTCTGGCGCCGGCAGGCCATGACATGGGCCGGCGATGCCACCGCCCTACGCCCCTTTCTGCGGATCGCCTAGCGAATTCGGGCCTGGCGGGCGGATGCGGCGCAAACCGGCGGGGCGGTTCGCGGGGCAGCGGTCCGGACGTTTCGTTTCGCACGAAGACGCGAAGACGCGAAGGAGAGGAGCGCGCTTGCCAGGTGGTGCGGTTCCTGCCGGCGTTGCGGGGCGGATCGGGGATGCCGAGCCCGGCCCTGCGCGCGGCGAGGCCGCGCTGCTCAGGCGACATCGCCCTCGTCACGACCGGCCCGCGGCGCCCGGATGGGCACACAAGGCACACCCTGTGCCCCTGCATCGGGGCCGGAAATCATGTTTCGCTTCAGGGGCCTGGCGGCGGAAGGGCACAGGGCACAGCGGAACGGAATACAGGGGAGTCGGGCCCAGGATCGTGACGATGACGCGCAGCGGCGCAGGCGCCGGCGGGCCGGCGCGCCGCGAATGGAAGGGGGCTCACGATGTCAAAGAGCGAATCGGAACGTAGAGGGAACATCGGCTGTAGGAAAGCGAAAAGCGGGC
>CALCBC010000068.1 GCA_937898525.1 uncultured Sphingomonadales bacterium | reverse complement strand
GGGGTGCCTGGAATCCGCTCAGTCGACGCTGCTCTCGACCGGCAGCGAGGCCGGTGAGCAGTCTGTGACCGTCTCCCCCTCGATCGTCAGCGTCGCGCGCGCCTCGATGCGGTCGCTGGCGCCGCCGGCCATGAGCTCGATGGTACCGGGCTCGACGATCCATGCGCCGGCCTCGGCCCACAGTGCGAAGTGGGCGGCGGTGAGGGCGAAGCGGACGGTGCGGGTTTCGCCGGGCTGGAGCAGGACGCGGCGGAAGCCGCGGAGCTGCTTCAGCGGGCGCGAGACCGAGGCTACGGGATCGCGCATGTAGAGCTGCACGACTTCCTCGCCGGCGCGGTCGCCGGTGTTGGTCACGGGGATCGAGACGGTGACGGTGCCGCCGTTTGCCGGGATCGTGGCGCGGTCGAGCGCGAGGTCGCCGTAGGCGAAAGTGGTGTAGCTGAGGCCGTGGCCGAAGGCCCACACGGGCGTGATCGGCTGGTCGCGCCAGCGGACCGTGTCCTGCTCGAGGTCCTCGCTTGCCGGTCGGCCGCTCGGCAGCTGGTCGTAGGCGAACGGCACCGCCCCGCTCGCGTGCGGGAAGGTCGCCGGAAGCCGGCCGGCGGGATTCACTTCGCCGAACAGCGTGCGCACGAGCGCAGGCCCGGCTTCGACCCCGAGCAGCCAGGCCCCGAGCACGGCGTCGGCCTGTTCGGCCACCTCGGGCACCGCGAGGGGCCGCCCGCCCATCAGCACGACGACCAGCGGCTTGCCGGTTGCGGCGAGCGCGGCGAGCAGCTCCTTCTGCGCAGGCGGCAGCCCGATCTCGGCAAAGCTGCGCGCCTCGCCGGTGCGGTCGAAGTCCTCGCCGAGCGTGAGCACGACGACGTCGGATTGCCGCGCGGCGGCGACGGCGGCCTCGACGTCTTCGGCGACGTAAGTCACGCGAGGATGTGCGGCCTCGAGCGCGGCGCGCAGGTCGACCACGTCGGCCTCCTCGCCGCGTGCGCGCCACGATCCGAGCTGCGAGAAGGCGTCGTCGGCGAGTGCGCCGACCAGCGCGATGCGCCCGGCATCCTTCACCAGCGGCAGCACCCCGCCCTCGTTCTCGAGCAGCACGATCGCGCGCTCGGCGATGCGGCGCGCCTCGGCGCGGTGCCCGGGGGCGAGCATGACCGCGGCTTCGCGCGCGGTATCGTGGTACTGGAACGGATCGGCGAACAGGCCGAGGTCGCGCTTGGCGCGGAGGATGCGCAGCACGGCCTCGTCGAGCAGCGCCATCAGCGCAGGATCGGCTTCGGCGAGCTTGGCGACTTCCTCGGCGTAGACGTCGCTGACCATGTCGATGTCGACGCCGGCCTCGAGCGCCAGCCGCGCCGCCTCGGTGCGGGTGCCGGCGACGCCGTGGGCGATCAGCTCGTCGATCGAGCGCCAGTCGCTGACCAGCACGCCGTCGTAGCCCCATTCGTCGCGCAGCAGGCCGCGCAGCAGCGCAGCGTTGCCGGTAATGGGAATGCCGTTCAGCGCGTTGAACGCGGTCATGTAGCTGGCGGTGCCGGCCGCAGCCGCGGCCTCGAACGGCGGCAGGTAAGTCTCGCGCAGGGTACGCTCGGACAAGTCGGCGCCGGCATAGTCGCGCCCGCCTTCGGCCGCGCCGTAGGCGCCGAAATGCTTGGTCGCGGCCATCAGCGTGTCGGGCGCGGCGAGATCGCTGCCCTGGAAGCCGCGGACCTGGGCCGCGGCCATCACGCTGCCGAGGAACGGATCCTCGCCGGCCCCTTCGACGATGCGGCCCCAGCGCGGATCGCGGGCGACGTCGACCATCGGGGCGAAAGTCCAGTGCAGGCCGGCGGCGCTCGCCTCGCGCGCAGCGATGCGGGCGGCGCTCTCGGCGTCGGCCGGGTCCCAGGTCGCGGCGATCGCGAGGGGCACCGGGAAGATCGTGCGGTAGCCATGGACCACGTCCATCGCGAACAGCAGGGGGATGCCGAGCCGGCTCTCCTCGACCGCGACGCGCTGCAGCTCGCGCAGGGGCTCGGCCCCGGCGACGTGAAGGTAGGAGCCGACCTTGCCGGCGCGGACGAGGTCCAACTCTTCCGGAGTCAGCCGCGAATTGAGCGCGCGCTGGCGCCCGCCCATCCGCTGGACCAGCTGGCCGACCTTCTCGGCAGCCGTCATGCGTGCGAGCAGGGCTTCGAGATCGACTTCGGCGCTTTGCGCGGCGGTGGCCGGCGGGCCCTGGGCCGCCAGCGGCGGTGCGGCGAGCAAAGCCGCCAGAATTGCTGGTAGCGCTACCTTCAGTGGACCTGGCGGCATCGGACCTCCCCTCTCGGGGCGAGCTTTCCCGTTCGTCACCACCGGGTCAAGGGCCAGGAGGCCGCCCCGGCAGGGCCGTGCGCCAGATCAGCCTGGGCGCGCGACGGAAATCGAGGTACGGGAACTGGTAGCGTTAC
>CALCBC010000067.1 GCA_937898525.1 uncultured Sphingomonadales bacterium | reverse complement strand
GACCTCGACTGGGTGTTCGACCGGGTGATCGGTCGCGTCGAGATCGACGGCGAGCTGCGCCGGGTGGTGATCACCGGCGGCAAGGAGGGGCTGTTCGACCTGCTCGATGCCGACACCGGAAGCTACATCAAGACCGTCGACATGGGGCTGCAGGACTTCATCGTCGCGATCGACCCCGAGACCGGCGACAAGACGCCCGACCCCGCCAAGCTGCCCGGACGGGACCGGCCGCCGGTGTTCATGTGCCCGCACGCGGGCGGCGGACGGAACTGGAGCCCGACCTCGTTCAATCCCAGCACCCGGATGCTGTTCGTCAACGCGCGCGACATCTGCATGGAGCTGGTGCCGGCCGAGGACGGCTTCCTCTCCAGCGGCGTCAACGTCCGTTACGCCCCTCGCCCCGGCAGCGACGGGATGCACGGGGTGCTGCAGGCGATCGACCTCGAGTCCGGCGAAGTCGTGTGGGAAACCCGGCGGCGGCAGACACCCGACATGGGCATCCTGACCACCGCCGGGGGGCTGCTGTTCACCGGCTGGATGGACCGCCAGGTCGTCGCCTATGACCAGGCGACCGGCCGCGAGCTGTGGAGCAGCGGCGTGACCGGCGTACCGAACGCCTCGCCGATCACTTACGCGGTCGACGGCAAGCAATACGTCGCGGTCGTCACCGGCCACGGCAATCCGCTGGCCTTCGGCGTGCCCGACGTGATCCCCGAGACGCAGCTGCCGCCGGTCAACAGCTCGGCGATCTACGTCTTCGCCCTGCCGGACTGAGGCGAGGGAGCCCTCAGCCAACTCCGGTTGGGCGGCAAGCTGCCAGGCCTCCATATCCTCTCCCGCCAGCCGAAGGATGGCAAAGCTTGCCGCCGAAGGCGGTTAGCGCAGCTTGGATGAGCCACCCCCTGCCCCCAACGAAAAAGGCCGCCCCGAAGGGCGGCCTTTCCGTTCGGCGGCGATCCGCTTCGCTCAGTAGAAGATGCCGAGCGTGAAGCCGATCGCGCGTCCGGTGAAGATCACGCCGACCCAGAAGATCAGCGACAACCACCCCGCGACCTTGGCGGCAGCCGGGAACGACGGGTCGAGCTCCCAGTGGTCGACCGTACGCCAGGTCGTCATGTGGAAGTACATCATGTTGAGCCCGGCCAGCGCGAGCAGCGCCATCTTCGCGAGGAAGTACGGGTTGATCATGTAGCTGCTGGCCTTGCTGACCCACAGCAGCGTACCCGTGATCGCCGCGAGCACGAACGCGCCCCAGGTCCATGGCAGGGTGTCCCGCGCGAGCTGGGAGACACGTAGCGCGTGCCCCTTCACGCCGATCAGGCGCAGGTCGACCAGCGCGATCGTGCCGATCACCGTGACGAGCGCGAAGACGTGGATGGTCTCGATCGTCGGGAACATCCAGGTCGATTCGGCGATCGTGGTGCCGAGCGACGAGTACTCGATCCGCTCCCAGATATTGGTAGGTTCAGGATACATTTATGCCCCCTCAGACCGGCGCGTAGGCGATCCAGCGACCGCACCACATGATCAGCAACCACAGGACGACGAGCAGCAGCGCGGCCGACCTGACACCTCCGCCGGCCACCTCGGCCTGGCGCGCGAGGTTCCTGGCGAACAGGACGGCGACGAGAATGCCCACCACCACGAGGATCATCTTGATCCAGAAGTAGGGATTCACGAGCTCGCGGACCGGCTCGCCGATGATCATCAGGAAGCCGGAGAAGATCAGCGCCGCCAGCGACCACCACAGCACGCGCGAATAGCGGTGGGCAGTCTCGGACAGCGTCGCGTGACCGGCAAAGCCGAACACGCGCAGGTTCATCATCAGGACGGCCGCAAACGAACCGGCAATCGCGAGGATGTGGATGACCTGGAAGATCGGAATCGCCCAGAAATGCTCGCCGATCCACGCCGTCGCCTGGGTTTCCGAGATTGTCAGAGCCAGGTCGTTGAGTGGCGTGCTGCGCAGCCAGTCGGTAAAGTTGTATAACAGCTCGTCCATCAGAGCACTCTCTTCCCTGTCCAAACCGCCGAAGCCTGCAGGCGCCAGGACGCGAATCTCCCCGGCAGCCCGGCATGCAGAGCCTACGCACGGCTGCCGAGTAAATTACCGTAACCGCGGCGGTTACAGCGCGTTACGCACCCGCGTGCATCGCCGCTTTGACCTCGCGCAATCCGCTAGCGTCCCCACGGGCGTCCGCCAAGCCCCCCAGAGGGGATTCCGGTTGACTCGGTCCGAGTTGTCGCAGGTCTCGGGAGGGGATTCCCCCGGAACCGCCTCTCCGACGCGTACGAGCCGATACAAAATGCGACAAACAACGACCATCCGAGGCACGTCTGGCCATTGTCAAAGGCGGCGTCGGCCCGTAGGACATAATCAACGAACGAGGTCGCCCGCCCATTGCAGGCGGACGGCCCGTCCACTTGTCGGGAGGGTATGCCATGCGGGTCGCACGGAGCCTCGGGCTCGCGGCAACTTTGCTGATCGCTGCAAGCACCGCCGCGATCGCGCAGGACGCGATCCCGGAGGGCGACTGGCGCACGATCAACCGCGATGCCAAGGCGACGCGGTACTCCCCCCTCGCCGACATCAACCGCGACAACGTAGCTCAGCTGACGCAGGCGTGGAGCTATCCGTTCCGCTCGTTCAACACCGCGGTGCCGATCGTGGTCGACGGGACGATGTACATCCCCGCCGGCAACCGCGTAGTCGCGCTCGACGGTGACACCGGGCAGGAAAGGTGGGTCTTCACGCTGCCGCCCGGCCCGCCCGCGCGTGGAACCTCTTCGGGCGCCGCCGGGCAGCCGCGCAACGCTTCGACCCGAGGCGTCAGCTACTGGCCGGGCGATGCGAGCACGCCGCCGCGAATCCTGTTCATGGCCGGTTCGTCGATGTTCGCGCTCGACGCGGCTACCGGCCAGCCCGTGGCGGGCTTCGGCAACAACGGCGAGATCGACGTCGGCATCGCCTACGGCGGTACCCCGACGATCGCCGAGGACGTCGCGATCATCGGCGCGGCAACGCTGGAGAACCAGCCCGGCGACCCTGGCAACACCCGCGCGTTCGACGTGCGCACGGGCCGCAAGCTGTGGGAATTCAGTTCAGTCGCCCAGCCCGGCACTCCCGGCAACGAGACCTGGGGCAACGGCTGGAAGGGCCGCTCCGGCACCAACATGTGGGCCTTCTCGGCCCCGGTCGACCTCGAGCAGGGCATCGTGATCATCCCGCTCGGCTCGCCGGCGCCCAATTACTGGGGCGGCGAACGGCCGGGCGCCAATCTGTTCGGCAACTCGCTCGTCGCGCTCGACTACAAGACCGGCGAGTACAAGTGGCACTTCCAGACGGTGCACCACGACATCTGGGACGTGGACCAGCCGACCGCGGGCGCGCTGCTCGAGGTCAACGGCCGCCCGGTGATCGCCTCGATCAACAAGACCAGCCTGTTCTTCGTGATCGACCGCGAGACCGGCGAGCCGCACCTGCCGGTCGAGGAACGCCCCGTTCCCGCGGGCGATGTGCCCGGCGAGTATTACCACCCGACGCAGCCCATCCCGGTCAAGACGCCGCCGCTCAGCCGCGTGTCGATGACCTACGACGACATCGTCGACCCGGAGGATACCACGCCAGAGCATGCCGCGGCCTGCCGCGCGATGTGGGACAAGGCCGGCGGCTACCTCAATTACGGGATCTACACGCCCTTCTTCTTCAAGGCGGCGGGCGCTCCGCCACGCTCGACGATCCAGCTCCCCGGCGGCACCGGCGGTGTCAACTGGGGCGGCCCGGCAGCCGACCCGACGACCGGTATCGTCTACGTCAACGCACAGGATACTTCGCTGGTCGGCTGGGTCGAGCGCAAGGAAACGACCGAGAGCTACAGCTTCGACGCCAACAGCTCCGATCAGCCGTACGACCGCGCGAGCGTCGACGGCAAAGGCCCGTTCTTCTCGTTCAGCGCCCCGCTTTCGGGTCAGTACGATGAACAGGGCCGTCCGCAGGGTCCGCAGGCGCCGTGCTACAAGCCGCCGTGGGGCGAGCTCGTGGCCGTCGATGCGAGCACGGGGGAAATCAAGTGGTCGGTCCCGCTCGGCGTGATCGACGAGCTGCCCGAGGGCAAGCGCCTGGTCGGCAATTCGGGCAGCGCCGGGCCGACGGTGACCGCAGGTGGACTGGTGTTCGTCGGCGCGACCAACGATCGACGCTTCCGCGCCTTCGACGCCGCGACCGGACAGCAGCTGTGGGAAACCCAGCTGGCCGCCAACGCCAACGCCAACCCGATGACCTATCGGGGCCGCAGCGGCAAACAGTACGTCGCCATCAATGCCGGTGGCACTATCATCACGTATTCGCTATCCCGCTGAGGGATACCCAAAGAGAGAGGTTATTGGGGAATGAAGCAGCTTTCCATTCTCGCGGCCGCGGCGGCGGCGGCGCTCATGGCCACCACGAGTGCCCCGGCGATCGCGCAGGCCGACGCGCAGCAGCCCGCGACCATCGACGGCAAGCCCAACCTCAACGGCATCTGGCAGGCGATGAACACCGCCAACTGGAACCTCGAGCCGCACTCGGCCGGGCCGAACCCGGTCGCTGACCGCCTGGTTGGCGCCACCGGCGCGATTCCGCCGGGGCTCGGCGTCGTGGAAGGGGGCAAGATCCCCTACAAGCCCGAAGCGCTCGAGCGGCTCAAGCACCACCGCGAGCACCTCATCACCTACGATCCGGAAGCGGCCTGCTACCTCCCGGGTATCCCGCGGGCGACCTACCTGCCCTACCCGTTCCAGATCATCCAGGGTGGCAATGACGACATCCTGATGGTCTACGAATACGCGAACGCCAATCGCGTGATCGAGATGCGCGACGTCGAGGTTCCGCCGATCGACACCTGGATGGGCACCTCTTACGGGCGCTGGGAAGGCGACACGCTGGTCGTGGTCACCCTGTCGCAGGGTCCGGGCGAAGTGAAGCTGCCGGGTGGCGTGATGGAGCCCAACGGCGTGACCTGGCTCGACCGGTCGGGCAACTACCTGACCCACACCGCCACGGTGACCGAACGTTTCACCAAGATTGACGAAAATCATATCCAGTACAGCGCAACCATCGATGATCCCGAAATCTATGAACGTCCGTGGACCATCTCGATGCCGCTCTACCGGAGGATCGAACCGAACGCGCAGCTGCTCGAGTTCCGTTGCGTGCCGTTCAGTGAGCAACTGCTATACGGCGACCTGCTTGAGGAAAGCCCCGAGCCTTCCCAATAAGATAACTGACCCGCATTTAGAGACACCGAGGAGTACGTACCGATGAAAATGAAGAAGTGGACCGCCGCCGCGATCGGCGCGGTGCTCGCGGTGGGCGCAGGCGGCGCCGCTGTCGCGCACCACTCGTTCGCGACGGAGTTCGACCGCAACAAGCCGATCCGGCTCGAAGGCAAGGTCGTGAAGTTCGAGTGGGTCAACCCGCACTCGTGGATTCACCTGCGCATTGCCGACGGCACCGTGTGGCGTGTCGAGGGTGGCGCCCCGTCGGCGCTGCTGCGCCGCGGCTGGAACCGTAACTCGTTGCCCGCCGGCACCGACATCATCGTCGACGCCTTCCGCGCCCGTGACGGAGATACCCGCGCGTCGGCGGCCGAGATCCGGTTCCCGAACGGTCGCGAGCTCTCGCTCGGCAACCCGACGACCGAGGCGGTGGCCGCCGCGGCCCGTCGCGCCGCCGGCAACTGAGCGAGACGCTCCGCCTCAGGGTGGATCCGAGAAATTGAAGGGGCTCGCGGCGGGCGGCCGCGAGCCCCTTCGTCGTTCGGGCCTTGCCGTCGCAGCTCCTGTGAGGAACAAGTCGCCCGCTCCACGGTTGGTCAGGACCGGGTCCGTTGGGGGTGCCACGATGCGAATCCTGCCGAAATGACGTCCGTCCTGCTGGTCGAGGATGAACTGCTGGTGCGCGAGCTGGCCTCCGAAGACCTCGGCGAGATTGGGTTCGAGGTGACCGCGGCGAGCGATGGCGACGAAGCCCTCGGCTACCTGCGCGAAGGGCGACATTTCGACCTGCTGTTCACCGACATTCGCATGCCCGGCGCGACGGACGGCTGGGAGCTGGCGCAGGAAGCGAGGAAGCTGCTGCCCGGCATCCGCGTGATCTACGCGACGGGTCTTGGCGAGGCGGCCGACGACCTCGTCGAAGGCGAACGCTATGTCCGCAAGCCCTATACGCTGACCGATCTGCGCGAAGCGCTCGCCGGACTGGGTTTCTAGGAGCGAGCCCGGCGGCGGTTCTGCCACCAGAGAGCAGCGAGGATCAGGAGGAAGGCGGCAAGGCGCAGGAGATAGAGCCAGCTCCGCTCCTCGACGGCGACGTCGGCGAGCGTCAGCAGCGCCTGCGTCGCGCTGAGCAGCAGGAAGGCGGCTGCGAAGGCGAGAAACAGCGCTTCCCGGGTCCGCCGCCAGAACCGAACAAAATACAGCGCGGCGATGGCAAAACCCATGACGATCGCGCCGGCGAGGAAGTCCTCGGTCACCTCAGGTCTCCTCGTCCCAGATGAACCCGAACAGCAGAACCGTCACCGCCGCAAGTCCCAGCCACAGGCGAAGCGGCCTGAAGGTGATCTCCGGGAAGACGAGCATGTCGAGCACGACGATGAAATTGACCACCGCCAGCAGCACGAAGCACAGCGCGCTCCAGAACAGCAGCCGTGACCGGGTGCGCCTGAAGCTGCGACCCAGCAGGTAGGCGCACAGCGCGCTGGTTGCGAAGCAGAGCGTGTAGACCAGCGTCGGGAAGAGCGTTCCCATCGACCTGGCTAGTCCTTCCGCAGCTTGAACGCATCCGCGAAGGCGGTCACGCCCGGCGCGGTCTGGGCCACGATCAGACGGCGCACCTTGTCCGGACTGCGGCCGTAGTAATCGATCGCCGCCTCCACCAGTTCAGCCTGCTCCGCCGATCCTTGATGATACGCGACCCGCCCCTCTTCGTCGACGATGGCGAGTCCCGCCGCGCAGAGATTCTGCACGCTCTGGGTCACCACCGCATCGCTGGCCCGTAACGCGGCAACCAGTTCTTCGGGCTTGTGGAACTCTCCGGGCCTTGCGGCGAGATGTTTCAGGAGATCGAGCGCCCAGACCGAGCGGAAGCTGTTCGCGACGAACGAATCGATGATCGCCTGCTCAGGCATCCTGGCGCGTGGGACCTTTCCTGTTGCTGGGCCAAGGGCCCTCCTACCGGCTGACCCGCCCATGACAACCCCGTCACCGGTCGTTCCGGCGGAATGTTTTCCCGGCAGCGGGAACCCGAAACCCGCTCGGCATTTACGCCATCGGAGGGGACGCGCCTCCGGGGGCAGGGAGGGTCGCTTGAACATCCAGACGCAGGCGGAGTTCTCCCGCAGCCGACGCGAATTGATTTCGGCCCTCCGCAAGCTCCGCCGCGGCGACTTCACCGTGCGGATGCCCGAGGAAGGCACCGACGCCGATATCGAGCTCGCGACGCTGTTCAACGAGGTCGTCGCGCTCAACCAGCAGATGGCGGCCGAGTTCGCGCGGGTGTCCCGGGTCGTCGGCAAGGAAGGCAAGATCGGCCATCGCGCGAAGGTCACCGGCGCGACCGGCGGGTGGGATTCCAAGCTGCGCGCGATCAACGAGCTCATCGACGACATGGTCCAGCCGACCGTCGAGGTCGCGCGCGTGATCGGCGCGGTCGCCAAGGGCGACCTGTCGCAGGCAATGGCGGTCGAAATCGAGGGGCGTCCGCTCAAGGGCGAGTTCCTGCGTATCGGCAAGGTCGTCAACACGATGGTCGAGCAGCTCGCCAGCTTCGCCAGCGAGGTGACGCGCGTCGCCCGCGAGGTCGGCACCGAGGGCAAGCTCGGCGGGCAGGCGCAGGTCGAAGGCGTCGGCGGCACGTGGAAGGACCTGACCGACAACGTCAATCTGATGGCGGCCAACCTCACTGGCCAGGTCCGCAACATCGCAGAAGTGACGACTGCCGTCGCGTTGGGGGACCTTTCCAAGAAGATCACCGTCGACGTGAAGGGCGAAATCCTCGAGCTCAAGAACACCATCAACACGATGGTCGACCAGCTGAACGGTTTCGCCTCCGAGGTGACGCGCGTGGCGCGCGAGGTCGGCACCGAAGGCAAGCTCGGCGGCCAGGCACAGGTGCCGGGCGTTGCGGGAACCTGGGCGGACCTGACCGAGAACGTGAACTCGATGGCCGCCAACCTGACCGGGCAGGTGCGCAACATCGCCGAGGTCACGACCGCCGTCGCCCGCGGCGACCTGTCGAAGAAGATCACGGTCGACGTGAAGGGCGAGATTCTCGAGCTCAAGAACACCATCAACACGATGGTCGACCAGCTCAACGGCTTCGCCAGCGAAGTGACGCGCGTCGCGCGCGAGGTCGGCACCGAGGGCAAGCTCGGCGGGCAGGCTCAGGTGCCCGGGGTCGGCGGCACCTGGAAAGACCTGACCGACAACGTGAATTCGATGGCCGCCAACCTCACCGGACAGGTGCGCAACATCGCCGACGTGACCACCGCGGTCGCGCGGGGCGACCTGTCGCGCAAGATCACCGTCGACGTCCAGGGCGAGATTCTCGAGCTCAAGAACACCATCAACACGATGGTCGATCAGCTCAATGCATTCGCCAGCGAGGTGACCCGCGTCGCCCGCGAGGTCGGCACCGAGGGCAAGCTCGGCGGCCAGGC
>CALCBC010000066.1 GCA_937898525.1 uncultured Sphingomonadales bacterium | reverse complement strand
CGATCATCGCTGCGCGCAGCTCGTCGAAGCTGTCGAAGCCGACCGTGACGCCGAACGCGTCGGCCAGCGCGCGCAGGATCGTCCAGTCCTCGCGCGCATCGCCCGGCGCGAACACCGCCTTGTCGGCGAACTGCACGCGGCCTTCGGCGTTGACGTAGGTCCCGGCCTTTTCGGTGTAGGCGCTCGCCGGCAGGATCACGTCCGCCGCGTGCGCGCCCTTGTCGCCGTGGTGCCCGATGTAGACCTTGAGCGTGCCTTCGAACGGCCCGTAGTCCATCTCGTCCGCTCCGAGCGAGAGCAGTACCTTGGGCCTGGCCGCGACGAGATCGGCCATGCCGCCCTTCTGCGCGAAGCCGAGCATGAGCGCGCCCATCCGCGCGGCAGCGAGGTGCAGCACGTTGAAGCCGTTCCACCCGTCGCGGACCAGCTTCCACGTCTCGGCGAGAACCAGCGCCGGGCCGAGCGCCCCCGCGACGAGGCCGCCCGCGCCGACGATCACCGCCGGCCGCTCGGCCTTCTCCATCGCTTCGCTCACGTGCGCCGGCAGCTTGCCGAGCACCGCCGCGTCGTCGCCGAGGAACTCGGCCGGATAAGTGGGCTCCCAGTGCGGCCCGAGGATGAACATCTTCGCGCCGCGCTTGGCGGCCTTGCGCAGCCGCACGTTGAGCAGCGGCGCTTCCCAGCGCACGTGGCTGCCGACGATGAGGACCGCGTCGGCCTCCTCGATCCCGGCGAAGGTCGAGTTGAAATTGACCGCCGCGAGGTTGTCGACCGGATAGGCCATCCCGCCCTGGCGGCTTTCGATCAGGGTCGAGCCCATGGCGCGCAGCAGCGCCTTGGCTGCGAACATCGTCTCGCAGTCGACGAGGTCGCCGGCCACCGCGGCGATGCTCGCGCCGGGCTTCGCCCTGGCGATCGCCGCGAACGCCTCGCTCCAGCTCGCCCGCTCGAGCTTGCCCTTGCGACGGATCCACACCTTGTCGAGCCGGCGCCGCGTCAGGCCTTCGACCTGGTAGCGCGCCTTGTCGCTGAGCCACTCTTCGTTGACGTCGTCGTTGTTGCGCGGGAGCACGCGCATGACCTCGCGCCCGCGGCTGTCGACGCGAATGTTCGATCCCATCGCGTCGCTGACGTCGATGCCGAGCGTCTTCTTGAGCTCCCACGGCCGGGCTTCGAAGGCGTAGGGGGCGCTGGTCAGCGCCCCGACCGGGCACAGGTCGATCACGTTGGCGCTGAGCTCGTGCTTCGCCGCCTGTTCGAGATAGGTCGTGATCTGCATGTCCTCGCCGCGGTACAGCGCGCCGATCTCGTCGACCCCGGCGATCTCTTCGGAGAAGCGCACGCAGCGGGTGCAGTGGATGCAGCGGGTCATGACCGTCTTGATCAGCGGGCCCATGTACTTCTCGGTCACCGCGCGCTTGTTTTCCTCGTAGCGCGAGGCGCCGCGGCCATAGGCGATGGCCTGGTCCTGCAGGTCGCATTCGCCACCCTGGTCGCAGATCGGGCAGTCGAGCGGGTGGTTGATCAGGAGGAACTCCATCACCCCCTCGCGCGCGGCCTTGACCATCGGGCTGTCGGTGCGGATTTCCTGGCCGTCGGCAGCCGGCAGCGCGCAGCTCGCCTGCGGCTTCGGCGGCCCGGGCTTCACCTCGACCAGGCACATCCGGCAGTTGCCGGCGATGCTCAGCCGCTCGTGATAGCAGAAGCGCGGGATCTCCTTGCCGGCCAGCTCGCAGGCCTGCAGCACGGTGGCCCCGTCGGGGACCTCGATTTCCTGACCGTCTACGGTGACTTTAGGCATCGGGCGCTTCCAAGAACGAAAACCTAGGGGGCGAGAACGGCGCGCGCGGTCCCGCCATGGAGAACGGGCCCCGGTCGGAGGAGGTCGGGAAGCGCGACAGCGCTACTGCGCGGCCTCCTGTCCGGGCGCCGATCCGCGGGGAGCCGCGTTCGAATGGTTCGCAGCGTGCCACAGCGCCTCGCCCACCCACACGCGCAATTGGACAGGTGACAGCTCCAGCTGGACACCTTCCGGCAGGCAGGCCTCGAGCGAAGGCGTGAGTTCGCCCATGGCCTGTCTCTCCTCCGAAGACCCGGCAGAAGTGCGGAAGAAGAAGTCCGCCGTATAGGGATCGGTCGCCACCACGCAGTCGGCGAAATCCAGCGCGTTCTTCACCTGCGGATTCTGCCCCGACAGCCGCAGCGAGCGCTCGGCCACGAAGTCGCCCGAGCGCACCCAGGTCGGCTCGCTCTTGTAGCGATCCAGGTAAGCTTCCTGAAGCAGCCACTGCCGCAGCGCCCCCGCCCAGAAGCGCAGCTGCACCCCCGTCCCGTGCGTGTTCGCCACACGCGACAGGCAGTCGCGGAATCCGAAGTTCCGCAGTGCCCGGTCGTTGTCCAGCCCTATCTGCTCGAACTCCACGAACCCTAAGTCTGTTCGCTCGAGCAACGACAGCGCACCTTCGTGCGAGCGGTTGTACATGCAGCGGCTGAACTGGTTCATCATTTCGCGGCTGCGCTTGCGGCTGACCTCGCTCGTCTCGTTGCGCCAGCGATTGACGATGTCCGTCGGAAACTGCCGATCGCGCCGAATGCGCGAGTTGAGCGGCGTGTACTCGTCGTCGTTGGTCTGCGCGGTGACGTCGACGGCCAGGGTGCAGGCCGCCGCAATCGCCAGCGCGATCGCAATACCCCTCATCATCCCCCCCCCAGACAACCGGCGCCGGTCCGCGACGCCGCAAATCCATCGTCAGGCCAACCGCAACGGGCAGCATGTCGGGCGCGTGGACCATGGCAAGGCGAATCGCCTGGCTCACTCTGCCGCCTCCTGCATCGAAGCCTGCCGCTCGGCGATGCGCCGCTCGAGCTCCGGCCGGAAATGCCGAATCAGCCCCTGGATCGGCCAAGCCGCCGCGTCGCCCAGCGCGCAGATCGTGTGGCCCTCGACCTGCTTGGTGACCTGGAACAGCGTGTCGATCTCGTCGGCGTCGGCGTCGCCGGTGCGCAGCCGCTCCATTACCCGCCACATCCACCCGGTGCCCTCGCGGCACGGCGTGCACTGGCCGCACGATTCGTGCTTGTAGAAGTAGCTGATGCGGCTGATCGCGCGGACCACGTCGGTCGACTTGTCCATCACGATGACGCCCGCGGTGCCGAGGCCCGAACCGAGCTCGCGCAGCCCGTCGAAGTCCATCGGCGCGTCCATGATCTGCTCGGCCGGGACCAGCGGCACCGACGAGCCGCCGGGGATCACCGCCAGCAGGTTGTCCCACCCACCGCGCACGCCGCCGCAGTGCTTCTCGATCAGCTCGCGGAACGGGATGCTCATCGCTTCCTCGACCACGCACGGCTTCTCGACGTGGCCGGAGATCTGGAACAGCTTGGTGCCCTTGTTGTTCTCGCGACCGAAGCTCGCGAACCAGCTCGCCCCGCGCCGCAGGATCGTCGGCACCACCGCGATCGATTCGACGTTGTTCACCGTCGTCGGGCAACCGTAGAGCCCCGCCCCCGCCGGGAACGGCGGCTTGAGCCGCGGCTGGCCCTTCTTGCCCTCGAGGCTCTCGATCATCGCGGTTTCTTCACCGCAGATGTAGGCCCCCGCCCCGCGGTGGACGAAGACGTCGAAGTCGTAGCCCGAACCGGCCGCGTTCTTGCCCAGCAGCCCGGCCTCGTAGGCCTCGGCCACGGCCGCGAACAGCGTCTCCGCCTCGCGAATGAACTCGCCGCGGATGTAGATATAGGCTGCCCGCGCGCGCATCGCGAAGCCGGCGATCAGCGCGCCCTCGATCAGCTTGTGCGGGTCGTGGCGGATGATCTCGCGGTCCTTGCACGAGCCCGGCTCGGACTCGTCGGCGTTGATGACGAGGAAACTCGGCCGGCCGTCCTTGCTCTCCTTGGGCATGAACGACCACTTGAGCCCGGTCGGGAACCCTGCCCCGCCACGCCCACGCAGGCCCGAGGCCTTGACCTCCTCGATGATCGCGTCCTGGCCGATCTCCATCAGCTTCTTGGTCTGGTCCCAGTCACCACGCGCCTGCGCGGCCTTCAGGCGCCAGTCCTGGTAGCCGTAGAGGTTGGTAAAGATGCGGTCCTTGTCGGCAAGCATCAGCCGAACCCTCCGGACTGGTGCACGTAAAACGCCGCGAGCACGAGGATCGCGGCCAGGGCGAGCGTCTTGACCAGGCCCTTGAGCAGCTTCCAGGCGACCACCACAAGCAGCAGCGCGACGACGACGGGGACGAGGAGCTCCATGCTACCACTCCCCTCGGTAATCATGGTTCTCGTGGACCATTTCCTTCAGCGTCGTCGGCCCGCCGAGCGGCTCGACCGAGTGGCGGCCGGGCTCCTGCGTGCCGGTCTTCGGCTGGCGGCCGGCGGCGAGCTCGTCGAGGATGTAATCGAGCCGTTCGGCCGTCAGGTCCTCGTAGTTGTCGTCGTTGATCTGCACCATCGGCGCCGAGGCGCAGTTGCCCATGCATTCGACCTCGGTCAGCGTCCAAAGCCCGTCCTCGGTCGTATGGCCCTTCTTCATCCCGCGCTTCTTGCACGCCGCGAGAAGATCGTCCGAACCGCGCAGCATGCACGGCGTCGTGCCGCAGACCTGGACGTGGAAGCGGCCGACCGGCACGAGGTTGTACATCGTGTAGAACGTCGCGACCTCGAGCACGCGGATCACCGGCATGTCGAGATAGCGGGCGACGTATTCGATCACCGGAATTGGCAGCCAGCCCTGGGTGTTCGTCTCTTCCCCGACCTGGCGCTGGGCGTAGTCCAGCAGTGCCATGACCGCCGAGCGCTGGCGTCCCTCAGGATAACGCGCAATTGCCTTTTTCGCCTTGGCCTCCCATGCCGGAGTGAAGGCGAAGTTGCCCCAGCGCGCGCGAAGCTCGGGAGTATCGGGTTCGAAATGACGGTCGGCCATTAGCGGTCGCACTCCCCGAACACCACGTCGATCGCGCCGAGGATCGCGGTCGCGTCGGGCAGCATGTGGCCTTTGCTCATGAAATCCATCGCCTGCAGGTGGCTGAAAGCGGTCGGGCGGATCTTGCAGCGGTACGGCTTGTTGCTGCCGTCGCTGACCAGGTACACGCCGAACTCGCCTTTGGGGCTTTCGGTTGCGACGTAGACCTCGCCCGCGGGCACGTGGAAGCCTTCGGTGTAGAGCTTGAAGTGGTGGATCAGCGCTTCCATCGACTGCTTCATCTCGGCGCGCCTGGGCGGCACCACCTTGCGGTCGAGGCTCGCCACCGGACCTTCGGGCATCTCGGCGAGGCACTGCTTCATGATCCGGGCCGACTGGCGCACTTCCTCGACGCGGACCATCATCCGGTCATAGCAGTCCGAATTCGTGCCGACGGGCACCTCGAAGTCCATCCGGTCGTAGACGTCGTAGGGCTGGCTCTTGCGCAAGTCCCACGGGATGCCGGCGGCGCGGATCATCGGTCCCGAGAAGCCCCAGCGGATCGCGTCTTCCTTGCTGACCTTGGCGATGTCGACGTTGCGCTGCTTGAAGATGCGGTTGTCGACCACCAGGCTCATCGCGTCCTCGAACAGCCGCGGCAGGCGGGTGTCGAGCCATTCGCCGATGTCGCTCAGCAGCTTCGGCGGCACGTCCTGATGCACGCCGCCCGGGCGGAACCACGCCGCGTGCATTCGTGCGCCCGAGGCGCGCTCGAAGAAGTTGAGGCAGTCCTCGCGGATTTCGAACAGCCACAGGTTCGGCGTCATCGCGCCGACGTCCATGACGTGGCTGCCGATGTTGAGCATGTGGTTGCAGATCCGGGTCAGCTCGGCGAACAGCACGCGCAGGTACTGCGCGCGCAGCGGCACCTCGAGATTGAGCAGCTTCTCGATCGCCAGCACGTAGCTGTGCTCCATGCACAGCGGGCTGCAGTAGTCGAGCCGGTCGAAGTACGGCAGCGCCTGCAGGTAGGTCTTGTACTCGATCAGCTTCTCGGTGCCGCGATGGAGCAGGCCGACATGCGGATCGATCCGCTCGATGATCTCGCCGTCGAGCTCCATGACCATGCGCAGAACGCCGTGCGCGGCCGGGTGCTGCGGGCCGAAGTTGATCGTGTAGTTAGTGATCACCTCATCGCCGGTGGTCGGCGAGGTTTCCTGCACGAGCGCGCTCATGCCAGTGTCTCCAGGTTCTCCCGCGTCATGTACGACGGATTGTCGCCGGTGTTGGGTTCGCCCTCACGGTCGATCATCAGCACGTGCGCTTCCTCGTCGGCGAATGGACGGTGCTCGGCGCCGCGCGGCACGACAAGCATTTCGCCCGCTTGCAGCCGGCACACGCCGTCACGGAACTCGATGCCCAATTCGCCTGACAGGACGAGGAACAGTTCGTCGCTCTCGCTATGCGCATGCCAGGTGAAGTCGCCCTTCAGCTTGGCAAGGCGCACCTCGTTGCCGTTGTAGCGGTTGACGATGCGGGGGTTCCAGTGATCGGAGAAGCCGCCAAGCTTCTCCGCCAGGTTGATCACGGCCGGCGTGTTCATGCGCCGTCTCCGTCGGTCTTCTTTGCCCGCGGCTTGCGCGGCGCACGCGGCTTTGTCTCGGTCGCCGCAGCCGTGTCGGGGCTTTTGCCCTTGCGCGGCTTCTTGGCCGGACGTGCCTCGGTCGGTTCCGGCGCCTTCGGCTCGGACTTGGCCGTGGTCACCGGCGCCGGATCGCCCTGCCCCGGATTGGTCGTCCCCGTGGCCGTGCCCGGCGCAACCTTTTCGGCGGCCTTCTTGTCGGTCTTCTCCCCCGCACCGGTCTGCTGCGGCTTCTCGGTGGTCTTGACCTCGACCACCGGCGGCATCATCGCCTTCTCGTCGCCGGGCAGCGGGTAATCGGCGCCTTCCCACGGGCTCTGAAATTCGAAGGTGCGGAAGTCCTGCGGCAGCTCGACCGGCTCGTAGACCACGCGCTTCTCCTCTTCCGAGTAGCGCAGCTCCTGGTAGCCGGTCAGCGGGAAGTCCTTGCGGAAGGGGTGTCCCTCGAAGCCGTAGTCGGTGAGGATCCGGCGCAGGTCGGTATTGCCCTCGAAGATCACGCCATAGAGGTCGAACACCTCGCGCTCGAGCCACCCGGCGACCGGCCACAGCGTGGTCACGGTCGGCACCGGCGTGTCCTCGGCGGCGCGCACCTTGACCATGATGCGGTGGTTCTTCGTCAGGCTGAGCAGCATGTACACCACCTCGAAGCGCTCCTCGCGCTGCGGGTAGTCGACACCGGCGATCTCCATCAGCTGCTGATATTCGTGCTCGTCGCGCAGCAGCTTCAGGGCGTCGGCGATCCGCTCGCGCTGGACGCCGAGCACGATCTCGCCGTGAGCCTCCTTCGAGGCGATCAGCATGTCGCCCAGCGCCTTGCTCAGCGTCTCCCTCACGCCTTCGTTGGAAGCGAAGCGCGGGGCGGAATGCAGGACGGTCGCCATGCTACCTCTCGATGGTCCCTTCGCGGCGAATCTTCCGCTGCAGCTGCATCACGCCGTAGAGCAGAGCCTCGGCGGTCGGCGGGCAGCCCGGGACATAGATGTCGACCGGCACGATCCGGTCGCAGCCGCGCACCACCGAATAGCTGTAGTGATAGTAGCCGCCGCCGTTGGCGCACGAGCCCATGCTGATCACGTACTTCGGATCAGACATCTGGTCGTAGACCTTCCGCAGCGCGGGGGCCATCTTGTTGCAAAGCGTGCCGGCGACGATCATCACGTCCGACTGGCGCGGGCTCGCGCGCGGGGCCACGCCGAAGCGCTCCATGTCGTAGCGCGGCATGTTGACGTGGATCATCTCGACCGCGCAGCACGCGAGACCGAAAGTCATCCACCACAGCGAGCCGGTACGGGCCCACTGGAACAGCTCCTCGGTCGAGGTGACGAGGAATCCTTTGTTGTCGAGTTCGCCTTGGATCGCATTGACGAACGCGCCATCTGGTACTCGCTCCTGGCCCGCCGTCAGCGTGCCGTCGCGATGGAGCACCGGATTCACGACAGGGTTGTCGGGGGTGTTGCTCATTCCCATTCCAGCGCCCCCTTCTTCCACGCATAGGCGAGGCCCACGCCGAGCTCGAACAGGAACACCATCATGGTGATCCAGCCGGGCCAGCCGGTCAGATCGAGGCTGACTGCCCAGGGGAACAGGAACGCGGCCTCGAGGTCGAACACGATGAACAGGATCGCGATCAGGTAGAAGCGCACGTCGAACTGGCTGCGCGGGTCCTCGAACGCGGGGAAGCCGCACTCATACTCGCTGAGCTTCTCGGCGTTCGGGTTGTGAGTCCCGGTGAGGCGGGCGACGCCCATCGGCAGGAACACGAACAGCGCCGACAACCCGAGCGCAATGGCCAGGAAGATCAGGATCGGCAGGTACTGCGAGAGGTCGACCACTAAAGCCTCTGGGTGACTCGAAGGCTGGAAATTGCAGCGCCTCTAGGCTTTGGGTCGGGATACTGCAAGGCCACGCTGGCGCGAATTCCCGTGTCTGCGCGGCACCTTCCTCGCGCGGCAGGCGGCGCAGCTCTGTTGTCCGAGGCGCGACTTCTCCCCGCAGGCTGCCTGCCTTCGAACCGCTCCCCTGTACGATCGCGATATGGACGAAGCTGTAGCCGCCGAGCGGCTCGGGCCACGCGGGATGCGCGCGCTCGAGCTCGCGCAGGGCGGTCACCCGGTGGCGGGCGGCGGACAGTGTCAGTTCGACGATTCTCGATGGGCCGACGTCGCCGCCGTAGGGATGGTCGCGTGCGAGCTGCTCGATCCCGGCCATGTCGGCAAGCTGCCGCAGCGGCCCGCCGACATTGCGTTATTCCACCGATTGCACCGCTCAGGGGGCAGAGACCGCAACCACGCAGGCAACCGCAATTGCGAGGTTCCGGAGCCGCAGCAGTCGATTGTGTTCGCCCTGAACCATTACTAGGTAATTCCCATCCTTCCTCACCGAAGCAAGAGGTCCCCGTTTCCCATGCCCATGTTCAGCGAATCCGACCCGATCGTCATCCTGTCCTACGCGCGCACTCCGATGGGCGGGATGCAGGGAGTGCTGGCCGATGTCCCCGCCACCGAGCTCGGTGCCACCGCCGTCAAGGCCGCGGTCGAGCGTGCGGGCGTCGACGGAGAGGCGATCGAACGCATCTACATGGGCTGCGTGCTGCCCGCCGGTCTCGGCCAGGCGCCGGCGCGCCAGGCAGCGCTCAAGGCCGGGCTACCCAAGTCGGTCCAGGCGACGACCGTCAACAAGGTTTGCGGCAGCGGCATGCAGACAGTGATCATGGGCTCCGAGGCGCTGGCCGTCGGCTCCGTCGACCTGATCGTCGCCGGCGGCATGGAGAGCATGACCAACGCGCCCTACCTGCTCAAGAAGCACCGTTCGGGCGCGCGGATCGGGCACGACACGGCCTACGATCACATGTTCCTCGACGGGCTCGAGGACGCCTACGAGGAAGGCCGTGCAATGGGCACTTTCGCCCAGGCTACGGCCGACGAGTATCAGCTCACCCGCGCCGAGATGGACGAATACGCGATCGCCTCGCTGACCCGCGCCAACGACGCAATCAAGTCGGGGGCGTTCGCCGACGAGATCGTCCCGGTCGTCGTCAAGACCCGCAAGGGAGAGGTCACGGTCGACACGGACGAGCAACCCGGCAAGGGCAACCCGGCCAAGATTCCCGAACTGCGCCCGGCCTTCGCCAGGGACGGTACGATCACCGCCGCTACCTCCAGCTCGATCTCCGACGGCGCCGCCGCGCTCGTGCTGACGCGCGAGAGCGTGGCGCAGGCCCAGGGCAAGGCGCCAGTCGCGCGGATCGTGGCGATGGCCGCCCACGCGCAGGAGCCGAAGGACTTCACCACCGCGCCGGTCGGCGCGATCCGCAAGGTGCTGGCCAAGGCTGGCTGGAGCGTCGAGGACGTCGACCTGTGGGAGGTCAACGAGGCGTTCGCCTGCGTGGCGATGTTCGCGATGCGCGACATCGGCATTCCGCACGAGAAGATCAACGTCCACGGCGGCGCGACCGCTCTCGGCCACCCGATCGGGGCCAGCGGCTCGCGGATCATCGTCACCTTGCTCAACGCGCTGAAGCAGAAGGGCCTCAAGCGCGGCGTCGCGAGCCTTTGCATCGGCGGCGGCGAAGGCACGGCGGTCGCCGTGGAACTCTGCTGAAGCCGCCCGGCGGGCGCGAACCGGCTTGTGGGAAACGTCCGCCTAGGGGTCTCCGTCCCCCCACAGACGATCGGCCCGCACCCAGCCCTTCCGTCCTCCGACGTCGAGTTCGCACCACCCATCCTCGCAGCGGCCAAGCCGGCCGGAGACACCCGGTTCGACCCGCCAGCGCAGCCCGGCGCTGGCCGACGGTTCGGCACGCATCTCGGCGAGGCCTTCGCCGATCACGAAAGCGCCCCGTTCGGGCGTCAGCAGGCTCGCGAGAATCCACCCGCGGCTGCCGTCAGGGTCCTCGACCAGGCGCCAGCCCTGCATGACACGAATGACCTTCACCGGCAGGCCCTTCCGGCGATAGACCCATTCGATCGGGAAGCTTTCCCCGGGGCCGGCGCGCATGTTCACTTCAACCGCGCGTAGCGAAGCCCAGTAAGGAACCTCGCGGTCCTGGGCCTGGGTGGGTACGGCGAGCAGCAGGAAACCGAGCAGGGCGAGTCCTAGGCGCATTCCATCCCTCCTAGCGCGCCCTGCCACTGCTTCAACCGGCATCGCGCCGATCGGCGGCTGGTGGCTTGCCCTGACCTCGGCAGCATCCGTGCTGCCGCCGGGCAAACGCGAGGCTTTCACGGCCCCGCCTTGTGCGCATCGGCGAGGAAGATGAACGTCAGGGCCTCGATATCGCCAGCCACGGCGAGCGCGGCTGGGACTTCGAGTGACGCCCTCTGCTGACTTCGGCTAGCGGCGTCCGCCGCCGCTGCCGGCAATCACCATGGTGACGCCCGCCTCGTTTGGATCGGCGGCAGTGAGCCTGAAGGCACCTGCCACCTCGGTTGCGAGGTCGTTCTCGCCGTTACCGCCGGCGAGGAAGAAGCGCGCCGTGCCGTTGCCCGGCAAGGTGAACGTGAGGACGCCCCCCGCGATCGTGCCGGCCGTGGAATCGTAGGTCAGGGTGATATCCGGACTGCAGGTGGTACAGCCCGTCGCCTCGCCGGTCAGCGTCAGCTTGAGCGTCGCGGTTCCTGCGGCGTAGTCGGCGACCAGCTGCATGGTGCCGCTGATCTTGTAGATGTTCGACGTTCCGGTAGCGCCCGGCTTGTCGCCCGTGGCCTGGCCGATGACGAGGCCGTTGAACGTGGCATTTCCGGTCGTCGGAATCTGAGAGCCTGTAGAAGCGATCCCGTAGGCGAACGGGCGCACGTCGGCGTGCAGGCGAGGTCCCGCCGCACTATCAAGGAACGCTTCCTCGAATATCCCGAAAGCCGTGAAATTGAGTGCGATGAGCGGGTTGCCGGGCCCCGCGATCAACCGGCTCAGGAAATAGTTCCCCGCCCCGGCCGGCACTTGCTGAAACGCGAAACCATTGCCGAAGCAGAGTGTCGGGCGGTCGCAGGTTTTGCCGCTTGCGGGGGTGAAGATCGCCGTTTCGGACGGTGTGGGGTTCACCGTGCCGTTGAGGAGCGTGTAGACGTAGCCGTTGTCGTCGGGGCTGAAGCGGAAGATCGTGCCGATCGTCGGCCCGATCCCCTGGGTATTCGCGACGCGCTGCACCCCTCCTTCGGTGGTATACTGCAGTCCCGCCTCGCTCGTCGTGTAGGTCACCGGCGTGGGCGATGGCGTGGGCGACGGGGTCCCCGTGGGAGTCGGCGTCGGGGTGGGAGTCGGCGTCGGGTTCGGGTCCGAGTTCGACGATCCGCAGGCCGCGAGAGCCAGACCCAGGACACCGGCCACACCGCCCAACACCAATCTCATGCTCTCACTCCCGGCGAATCATCTGGTCTGCTGCCCCCAATTGGCCGCCAGCTATCGCGGGTGCAAGTGAACCCACGCTTGCCAGCCCCGCTCAGTCCCCCGTCAGGATGCGATCGACCAACTGCTTCACGGTCGGCGTGAAGTTGTTCGAGTAGAAGGGATCCTGCTTGAAGCGGAACGCGCTGTGCCCGGCGAACATCAGGTTGCGCTCGGTGTCGCCCCCGTGCGCAATGTCCTGCAGGGTCTTCTGGATGCAGAAGCTGCGCGGGTCGGCGAGACGGCCGGTCGTGTAATCGTCGTGGTCCTTCCACGACGAGAACCCGCAGTGCGACAGGCAGCCCATGCAGGCCGCCTGGTCCTCGCGGATCGTCGCGCGCTCCTCGGGCGTCACGAAGACCACCGTATCGTCGGGCGTCTTCAGCGCCTCGGTAAAGCCGGCGGCGGCCCAGGCGCGGGCGCGCTCGCGGTCGCGCGGAGTGACCCAGAAGTTCTTGCCCTTGACGCCGACGTCGAGCTGCACGGTGTGCTCGCCGGCCTCGACGCGCGAGTACGGCACCTGCCGCTCGCTGCGCGCTTCGAGGTTGCGCAGGAACAGGTTCCGCACCGCCGAGCTGTAGAAACCGGTCGGCGAGAACCGGTGCAGCAGGACGTCGCCTTCGTCGAGCGTGCGCAGGCGGTCCTTCCAGCCCTGCGGGATCGGGCTTTCTTCGGTCAGCAGCGGCCGCGTGCCGTACTGGAACGCGATCTGGCCGAGCTCGGGATTGTCGATCCAGTCGTTCCACTCGCGCAGGTACCAGACGCCGCCGGCCATCACGATCGGCACGTCGTCGGAGATGCCCTCGGCGCGCATCGTGTCGCGCACGGCCTTCACGCGCGGATAGGGATCCTCGGGCCTGGTCGGGTCCTCGGCGTTGCTGAGCCCGTTGTGCCCGCCGGCAAGCCACGGGTCCTCGTAGACCACAGCGGCCATCAGCTCGGAAACCTTGTGGTAGGCGCGTTTCCACAAGGCGCGGAAGGCGCGCGCCGAGCTGATGATCGGCAGGTAGTTGACGTTGTAGCGCGCGGCGATCTCGCTGAGCTTGTAGGGCATGCCGGCCCCGCAGGTGACGCCGGTCACGAGGCCGCGGGTCTTCTCGAGCACGCCCTCGAGCACCTGCTGCGCTCCGCCCATCTCCCACAGGACGTTGATGTTGATCGCGCCGCGGCCGCCGGCAATTTCGTAAGCGCGCCGCACCTGCTCGACCGCGCCATCGATCGCGTAGCGGATCAACTGCTGATGCCTCTCGAGGCGAGTCAGCTGGGTGTAGACTTGCGGAATGATCCGCCCTTCGGCGTCATAGCTGTCGGCGTTGACCGCGCTGACCGTGCCAATCCCCCCGGCCGCCGCCCAGGCCCCCGAACTCATGTGGTTGGTCGCCGAAACGCCCTTTCCGCCCTCGATCAGCGGCCACACTTCACGACCACCATAAATGATGGGTTTCAACCCTTTGAATGCCATTTGTCTTTCCTGCTCGCGCCCATCTACGGCGCGTTCCCCTGTTTCCGGCCCTGTTCGCCACAGGGGATGATGTCTTCCGGCGCCGGCCTTGGCCCGACCGCCTCGAATTGCGCATAATAGCCCGCAAATTCCGGCTTAGGAACATATTCCACAAGCCTGAAGCCGACAGCCTCGAATTCGCAGAACAACAGCTCGGGCGGCGTGCCGTGCTCGTCGGTCGGGCGGTCCATGTCGACCACGATGACCTGGCCGCCCTTGCGCAGCGCCGGGCGCAGCCGCCACAGGAAGGCGTAGGGCTCTTCCACTTCGTGATACATGTGGACCATGAAGATCCGATCGAAGCTGTTCTCGGGCAGCTTGGGATCGTCCGGCGTGCCGAGCCGCACCGAGACGTTGTCCAGCCGCTCGCGCAAGACGCGTTGCGCGAGCCGGTCGCGCACTTCGGGGTCGATGTCCTGGGCAAGCACGCGCCCCTCGGGTCCGACCCGCTCCGCAAGGCGCACGGTGTAGTAGCCCTCGCCCGCCCCGATGTCCGCCACGGTCATTCCGGACCGGATGCCGGCCAGCTGCATCACGGTGTTGGCCTCGTTGCGGTCGTCGCGCAGCTCTTCGGTCGAGAAGGCGTTGCCCGACACTTCCGAAACCGGGCGGTACGCGCGCGGAAAGTCGCGCGCCGTTTCCGGGCGGTCGGCATCAGGCGACGGCTGCCAGCAGCCGGCCACGGCGACGAGGCCGGCGCAGGCAAGGAGCATGAGAGTGGGCCGGCGAAGCATCCGGCGCGCATTAGCTAGGCAAGAGCGGCAAGGCAAAGCTTGCGTAACGGCCCGGCGGGGATAGGTTCTCCCGCAGGCAGGGGGGAATGCGATGCGACGCACGCTCATGGCCGCGGGACTGGCCCTCCTGCTGGCCGCTTGCTGGCAGTCGGAGGCGCGC
Source organism: uncultured Sphingomonadales bacterium (assembly GCA_937898525.1). GTDB lineage: Bacteria > Pseudomonadota > Alphaproteobacteria > Sphingomonadales > Sphingomonadaceae > Croceibacterium_A. Next base: position 99,354 of record CALCBC010000066.1, on the reverse strand, counting down.
ATCTTCGACCGCGGCGACTGGGCGAATCTCGGCCTGGAGGGAAACTACACAAGCTTCGACGCGAACGGCGATGAACAGGCACGCGTCGTATTGCGCACCCGCCCGGGCGGGCTCGTGGACAGTTCCAGCACCGACCTCGACAACGGAAAGGTCGAGCGGTCCGTCCTCGGCTTCGTCCGGATCGAGGGCGGTTCGGGCCGTTATTTCCTGGCCGTCGATCGCTCGGACGAAGGCGGCGAAGGCGACCTCTACCTCATCGCTCACCTCACGGAAGACGGCGCGATCGCGATCTACTGGCCCGAGTGCGCAGGCACGCCGCCGGTGGAGGGCCTGGTCATCGAGCGCGACGGCCTGACCGAGATCGACGTGTGCACGTTTTCGAGCCGCTCTGCACTGATGGAGGCGGGGCTCGAAGCCGAGCGATTCCTCGCGGCGAAGCACATCGTCGCCGTTTCACCGCTCGGCAGGCTTCAGCCCGACACCGATGAGGGCGCGGACTAGCGGGTCCTACCGGCCGGTCACCGGCCCGGTGAGGTCGACGCGCCGCCGCTCGGTGACCCTGCCCTGGACAAGTTCAGCTTCGACCAGCTCGGTGGCGATCAGGCCGAAGACCTTGTCACCGAGGAAGAACGGGCGGGCGTTGCCGTACCAGTCGATGCACGACACCTCGCATTCGTACCCCTCGGCGGTCTCCACTTCCTCTTCCGCCTTGCCCGGAAGGTAGCCCGCATCGGCGAGGCGACCCCGCGAATCGAACGTCAGGTAGTTGAGGTCCGAGGGGCGCGACCACCACCAGTAACGGCCGGCATCCTGCACGCGCGAGATGGTCGGCACGCCAAGCACGCCGCTGCCATCGGCCGCCACCGTGGCATTGAATGCGTGGCTGCGGCCCTCGCTTTCGAAACGGTCGTCGAGCCGCTGCGTGCTGGCAATCCGCGCCGTCTCGCCGAGGTCGAGGTACGATACGCTGAGACCGCCGAGGTCGCGGTAGCCGTTGACGATCATATCGTCGCCCACGCGCTCGATGCGGATGACGTTGTGAGGCTGCCCGATCATGACACTGGCCGAGGGATTGCGCAGCGGAACGGCAACGGCCGATGACAGCGGGATGGTCTCGCCTTCGCCTCGATACCACGGCCTCCCGCTGAACGAGTCGCGGCCGCCGTAGACGAGCCAGTCCCCGGCGAAGCGGTTGTCGACCACGCGCGTCCCCGGCGAAGGCAGCGGCGTGAACAGGCTGTCGCGAGGCTCACGATAGACGCTGCCGAAGGCACTCGGCGGCACGTCGACCAGCGCAACTTGCGCAGTCTCGTCGTAGGACCCCACGCAATAGGGTCGGCCCCAGTTGACCAGCGCGCGAAACCGGCCCTGGTATTCGTCCATCGAGAACTGGTCGAACGGCATCCCGCGCACCCCCATGACCTGGGGATCGCTGCGCCCCACGGGAATCCGCATGACGGCCGCCGGAGGAACCAGCCGCGAAGCGGCTCGGCCCTCGACCGTCGAGCACTCGAACGCCCCCCAGTCGTTTCCGCTGAAGGCCGGTAGCCACAGATAAATCGCCTCGGGAGCGACGAACATCTCGGCCAGCTCGGTTCCGACGATCGCGGTAGACCGGCATTCGAGCCCGCGCTGCGCGACTTCGCCGAGCGGGCATACCGAAATCGTGTGGATGATCGGCTCCTCGACCGCAAACACCGGGCGATAGATGTCGCGCGCGTCGAATAGCTGCCGTCCCGCGCGCACGGCCTGGTCATGCGTTTCCGCGGGGTCCCAGCGGCGAACCACGGGGCGGCTGCGGCGATCGGCCACCTGCTCGGCCTCATAGGGTGTGTGGATCACCAGCCGGTCGCCGATGATGCGGGTCGCGTAGTTGTCGATGTCGTAGTAGTCGTCCGAGGTGATCAGGAACACGCCGCGCCGTTCGAGGCGACCCGAGCTCTCGTCCAGCCGGAAGACCGAAATCTCGCTGGCCTGGTCCTCGTAGCTGTAGGCGGTTATGATGACCTGGTTGCCCTGCACCAGCATCTCGTCGTACCAGTCGGCACCCGCCGGCTGGCCGTTCCCGTCGCGCCGGTACACGTCCATGCGATCGGTCAGCCGCATAGACGGGTAGTGCAGCGCGAAGATGCGCCCGTCCTGCAGCACCAGCAGGTACTCGCCGATCTGCTTGACGATGTCGCCTTCGTCGACACCGGCGACCTGGACGTTGGTGATCGTGGGCGTGGCGACCCGGCTCCCCGTAACCACGACGCTCTCCAGAAGCTCCTCGCTCGGGCAGAGCTCAGGATCGATGCACTCGGGCTCGGCCACGTCCGCTTGCGCTACGACGATCTCCGGAAGGCCGGGCTCGGCCTGAGAGCCGCGCCACCCGCGGCGCGAAGTGCGCCGCTTGCGCTGAATCCGGTCTACCTCGCGCAAGTAGCGTGCGAACTCCTGTTCGCTGGCGAACGTCGTGAGCTCGGGCGAGGCGAGCCGTTCGAGGTCGCGGTCCTCAAAAGCCGGTACCGATTCTTGTGCCGAGGCGGGCGTGGCGAATCCCAGAGCAACCGCAGCGAGACCTGCACCGTACAATGCGCGAAGAGTCATGGTGCCCCCTCCTCGCCTAGAACGTAACGGGAAGGCCGCGCGATGACCAGCCGGCGAAACGCGGCGGCTGGTTCGCGGAAGGGCTACTCGACGTCCTCGACTTCGACCTTTTCCCCGGTAACCCGCTGCGCCAGCGCGGCGGCGATGAAGTCATCGATCTTGCCGTCGAGCACGTCGTTCGGGCTGGTCGAGGTGACACCCGTGCGCAGGTCCTTGACCAGCTGGTAAGGCTGCAGGACGTAGCTCCTGATCTGGTGGCCCCAGCCGATCTCGCTCTTGGCCTCGTACTCGCTGCCCGCTGCCGCCTCGCGCTTGGCCAGCTCTGCCTCGTAGAGCCGCGCCTTGAGCATGTTCATCGCCGTGGCACGGTTCTTGTGCTGGCTGCGGTCGTTCTGGCTGGCGACGACGATCCCGGTCGGCAGGTGGGTGATGCGGACCGCGGAGTCGGTAGTGTTGATGTGCTGGCCGCCGGCGCCCGAGGAACGGTAGGTGTCGATCCTGAGGTCGCTCTCGTTGATCTCGATCTCGATGTCGTCGTCGATCACCGGGTAGACCCAGACCGAACTGAAGCTCGTGTGGCGCCGCGCCGAGCTGTCGAACGGGCTGATGCGCACGAGCCTGTGCACGCCGCTCTCGGTCTTGGCGTAGCCGTAGGCGTTCTCGCCCTTGATCAGCAGCGTGGCCGACTTGATGCCGGCCTGCTCGCCGGCGCCGTACTCGACAACCTCTACCTTGTAGCCCTTGCGCTCGGCCCAGCGGGTGTACATCCGCAGCAGCATCTCGGCCCAGTCCTGGCTCTCGGTGCCGCCGGCGCCGGCGTGGATTTCGAGGTAAGTGTCGTTGGCGTCGGCCTCGCCACCGAGCAACGCCTGGACCTTGTCGGCATCGGCCCGGTCGGCGAGCTTCTCCAGCGTTTCCAGTCCCTCGGCGATGACCGCCTCGTCACCCTCGGCCTCACCGAGCTCGACGAACTCGATCGCGTCAGCCATCTCGCGAGTGATCTCGTTGACCGTGCCGATTGCCGCCTCGAGCCTGCGGCGCTCGCGCATGACGTCCTCGGCCTGCCTGGGATTGTCCCACAGCGTCGGGTCCTCGACCCGGGCGTTGAGCTCGTCGAGGCGGCGCACCGCGCGGTCCCAGTCGAGCGAGCGGCGCACGAGCGCCAGCGCCGCCTCGATCCGGTCGATATGGGCCTGCCCTTCGGCACGCATGATGAGGTCTCCGTGGAAAGCGGTGCGCCCTAGCGCAGGGCGGTTGCGAGGGGAAGTGGCGAGAGCGCCGCCACCCCTGCGAAAGCAGGGGTCGCATGCCACTGGCGCCGCGCGTGCGGAATGCGGTCCCGGTTTTCGCCGGGATGACGGGGGCTACGAGGCCCTGAGGGCCTGGACCGCGGCGAGTGTGCGGGTGACGTGTTCGCTCCAGTCGTTGTCCGAATGGACCAGCACGATCTCCCCGTTGGGAGCGATGACGTAGGACGTGCGGCTGGCCAGGTTCTCGTTGCGCTGGCCGTTGAATTCGAGCGGGACGTCGAACGCCTGGATCGTCGCCGGGGTTGCACGCGCAACCGGGAACTTGCCGCCGCATTCCTTCTTCGAGAACTCGGCCAGGTCCTCGAGCGTGTCACCCGACATGCCGACGACCTGGGCGCCGGCGCGGCGGAATTCGTCAATCTTCTCGGCGAAAGCCTTGGCCTCGAGATTGCAGCCCGGCGTGTTGGCCTTGGGGAAGAAGTACAGCACCACGGGTCCCTGGCGCAGCGCCTGCTGCAGGTTGAAGGGAAAGGCCTTGCCGTCGAGTGCCCCCTGCGTCACGAGCGAGGGGACGTGCTGCCCTTCCTCGAGCGCGGCATTCCCGGGCGTTGCGAACAGGGCGGCCACCGCCGCGGCGAGCATCAGCGGGCGTTTGGTCATGCGCGGAATTATGCATGCCGACCGGACAAAGTCCATATGGACATTTGTCGCGGAAGGGCCCCGCAGGCCTAGTAGATGCCGCCGCTTTCCTCGACGAAATTGGTCTGCTGTGCCCCTTCGGCCTCGGCCGGGCTCTGTGCGGAGGCACCCGCCCCGGTCGCGCCGCGCAGATGGGCGAGAACCAGCTCGCGCAGCTGGTCGGCTTCGTCCTGCCGACGCGTGCGCCTGGGTTCGGTGTCGGGCTTGAACGCCTCCCAGATGACCGCCGCCTGCGGCTCGTCCGTCGGCCACCCGTCGAACACGCGGTTGCCGGTGCGCCGGTCGATGCGGACCATCCGCACGCCCTCGGGCGCAAGGAACGGCCGGCCGGACCACTTGGAGCGGGTTTCCTGCACGAACTGCTTGAAGATCGGCGCCGCGACCCGTCCACCCTGGGCCCATCCGCCGAGGCTGCGGGGCTGGTCGTAGCCGATATAGACTCCGCCGACGATGTCGGGCGAACCGCCGACGAACCACACGTCGGTCGGGCCCGATGTCGTCCCGGTCTTGCCGAACAGCGGGATGCCGAGGTCGCGCAGCACGGTCGCGGTTCCTCGCTGAACCACCCCTTCGAGCATGTGCGTGACCTGGTAGGCCGTGCGCGGGTCCATCACCACGCGGCCCTGCTCGCGCAGGCGGGGCATCGGCTTGCCGTCCCACGCGTCCATGTTGCAGCCCTTGCACTCGCGCTGGTCGGCGCGCCAGATGACCTTGCCGCGGCGGTCCTGGACGTAGTCGATCAGCGTCGGCGTGTGCTGCAGGCCGTTGTTGGCCAGCGCCGCGTAGGCATTGACCATCTTGAGCACCGTGGTCTCGCCGGCGCCGAGCGCGAACGACAGGTAGTTCTCGTAGCGGCCGATGCCGACGCGCTCGAAGGTGTTGTTGACGTTCTCCATCCCGGCGTCGGCGGCGATGTGCACGGTCATCAGGTTGCGCGACTGCTCGAGGCCCCAGCGCATCGTGTGCTCGCCACCGCCACCGCCGCCGAAGTTGCGGAAGCACTTCTCCCCGAGGTTCGCGCCCTGGTAGACGCAGAAGGTCTGGTCGGGGACCATCGTCGCCGGGGTCATCCCCTGGTCGAGGCCGGTGGCGTAGACGAACGGCTTGATCGTCGAACCGGGCTGGCGCAGCGCCTGCGTGGCCCGGTTGAAGTCGCTCAGGCGGAAGTCGAAGCCGCCCTGCATGGCGAGAACGCGGCCGGTGTTCGGGTCCATGACGACAAAGCCGCCCTGCACCTCGGGGACCGTGCGAACAGCCCACGCGTTGCCGCTCGGCGCCACCGCCGTGACGTCGCCGACCTTGATTGCGTCGGGGAAGTTGGCCAGCGGCGCTTCCTCGCCATTCGCAAAGCCGATCGTCGCCGAGTTGCCCGAGCGCGCTACTACCACGCCGACCCGCCAGTCGAGGTAGTCGATGCCGATGTTGGTCGAAGCGAGCTGCTCGGTCAGGTCCCCCTTGGAGGGATCGATCGTGGCGATCGGTCCGTGCCAGGGACGGCCCGCGGAAAAGCGGATCAGCCCTGCGCGCAGTGCATTGCGGGCGGCCGCCTGCATTTCGGTGTCGAGCGACGTGCGGACCCACAGGCCGCCTGCATAGACGCTGTGCGGCCCGTCCTCGGCCTGCTCGCCGTAGCGCTCGATCAGGCGCCGCCGGACCTCTTCCAGGAAATAGCCGGCGTCGACCGAGCGCACTTCGGCCTGCTGGGTGACGAGGCCCAGCGGCTTCGCCTTCGCCTCGGCCGCCTGCGTCTCGGTGATGTGGCCGTTCTCGGCCATCACGTCGAGCACGAAGTTGCGCCGGGCAAGCGCCTCGTCGGCATAGGCAGCGCGTCCATAGCGTTCGGGCGCCTTGGGCAGGATGGCGAGAAACGCCATCTGGTGCAGCTCGAGATCGTCCACGTCGCGGTTGAAATAGGCGCGGCTCGCGGCCTGCACGCCGAAACTGCGCCGGCCGAGCGGAATCTCGTTCAGGTAAAGCTCCATGATCTCGCGCTTGCTCAGCACGCTTTCGATGCGCCGGGCGAGGATCATCTCCTTGAGCTTGCGGGTGATCGAGTACTCGTTGCCGAGCAGGATGTTCTTCGCGACCTGCTGGGTGATCGTCGAACCGCCGACCGCGCGCTGGCCCGAACCGAGCTTGGTGGCATAGTCGAACACCGCGTTCAGCGTGCCGGTGATGTCGATGCCGCCGTGGGTCCAGAACGTCTCGTCCTCGACCGAGGTAAAGGCGTTAACGAGCTGCGGCGGGAAATCCTTGTATTGCAGCTGTACGCGCCGTTCGCGCGCGTAGGAGTGAACGATTTCGCCGTCGGCCCCGCGCACCATCGTCGGCAGCGGCGGCTCGTACTCGAGCAGCATCTCGGCATCGGGCAGGTCGCGCGCCAGCAGGACCCAGACCAGTGCCCAGAGCACGACGAAGGCCAGCACCGCCCACGACGCCCAGCGGACCCAGCGCTTCTCGCGCCAGGCCTCGCGGTACCACGCGAGGACGCCGCTCGCTTCGCGGCGGATGCGGTAGGTGAACGATTCGCCGGCGGTCTGATCGGTTTCGGCCATGTCGGCGCGCCTTTAGCACGCGGATTCCGCCGCGCGCCAGAACGATACGACCAAATTCGGCGATGCCGGGCGGCCTAGGGGTTCGACTGCCGCGCGAAATAGATCCGTACGGCACGGGCCATCGCCTCTGCGAAGCGGCGCTGACCTTCGGGGGATGCCAGGCGCTCCGCGTCCTCGGGGTTGGAGATGAAGCCGGCCTCGAACAGCGCCGAGGGAACATCGGGTGCGCGCAGCACGACGAGGGCCGCCGAGCGCTTCGCCTGCGGGTGGAAGTCGAGCACGCTCTGTCCCTCGCGAAGGATCAGCGAAGCAAATTCGTCCGACTGTTCCTGGGTCCGCCGCTGCGACAGCTCGACGAGGATCGCGTTGACGTTCTCGTCCCGCCCGGCGAGGCGTACCCCGTTGACCATGTCGGCACTGTTCTCGCGCGCTGCGAACCGCTCCGCGGCCTCGCTCGAGGCCCGGGTCGAGAGCGTATAGACGCTGGCCCCGCTGATTCCCGACTTCTCGCCCGCCGAATCGGCATGAATCGAGAGGAACAGGTCCGCGCCGAGCGCCCGGGCGATCTCCGAACGCTCCTCGAGGGCAAGGAACCGGTCGTCGTCGCGGGTCATCGCGACGCGCACCCCGCCTCCGCGCAGGAGCTCGTCTCGCAGGGCGCGCGCGAGGCCGAGCGCGAGGGTCTTTTCCCTGGTCCCGGCCAGCGGCCCGGTGCCGCTGGCGCCAGGGTCGTGCCCGCCGTGCCCGGCATCGATCACGATCAGCGGACGGCCCGGACCTTGCGGTCCCTCGACCGGAGGCAGCCCGACACCCTCGCTCGGATCCGGCAGTTCGACCCGGATCACATAGCCCCGCCCAAGCAGCGGAGGTTCGACGCCCAGCGCAAGGCCGAGTCCGTAAAGCGCCAGCAGGAGCATGACGGGCGCGACGAACACGAGCGCAAGCTGCAGTCGGTAAGGCATCCCGCCGCTGGTTAACGGCGCCTTGCCTCGCGAACCAAGGGTTTTTTGCTCGACGGCGCAATAAGGTTGCCGAGCCATTCCCCCGATGCTAGCAAACCCGTGTCCGGCGACCGGGTCCTCGACCCGGCCGTGCCGGCTCCGCCGGAGCTCCGACTTGAAGCTCCGGACACGCTTGCAGGTTGATGCCCGAATGAGAAGCCCAGGCCATTTCGCCAACTCGCAACCGGACGGTTGCGTCGCGGCGATTGCCCCCGCGCGGTCAGTGTCCCCGCGCCTTCGCATTCCGGCAGACACGTTCCGCGGCGTTTCCGGCCTCGTTGCCGGCCGCGCCTATCCATTCTCCGCTCGCTCCCGCGGCGGAAACCACACAGATCGGCGCGTCCCGGCTGCCCGCCTGTTCCTTTCGGACCAGGGCAAGGAAGCCGCACGCGCCCGGAGACTATTCAATGGCAACGCGCATGCTGATCGATGCGCGCCACCCGGAAGAAACGCGGGTGGCGGTGCTCAAGGGCAACCGGATTGAGGAATTCGATTTCGAATCTGCCGAACACAAGCAGATCAAGGGTAACATCTATCTCGCCAAGGTAACGCGAGTCGAACCGTCGCTGCAGGCGGCGTTCGTCGATTTCGGCGGCAACCGGCATGGATTTCTCGCCTTCAGCGAAATCCACCCGGACTACTACCAGATTCCCGCAGCCGACCGCGCTGCCCTGCTCGCAGAAGAGCAGGCGCACGCGGAGGAAGAAGCCGCGCTGCGCGCCGACGAAGACGACGACGAAGAGGAAGTCTTCGCCGCCGAGGACGACGAGGTCTCGCACGTCGAGGAGATCGACTCCGGCGACAAGGATCATGTCGCCACGATCGAGGATGGCCTGGTCGAGAACGGTGACGAGGACGACGAGGCGGAAGACGCCGAGGCCGACATCGTCGTGGATGAAGAAGGCGAGCCAGCCCCGCGCGAACGGCGCGGGCGCTCGCGCCGCCAGGGCCGCGGCCAGTCGCGCGCCAAGGAGATCGACGAACTGCGCGCCAAGCGCCAGGCGCTGCGGCGCCGCTACAAGATCCAGGACGTGATCCAGCGGCGCCAGGTGCTGCTCGTCCAGGTCGTCAAGGAAGAGCGCGGCAACAAGGGCGCAGCGCTGACCACCTACCTCAGCCTCGCCGGCCGCTACTGCGTGCTGATGCCGAACTCGAGCCACGGCGGCGGCATCAGCCGCAAGATCTCGAGCGGCGCCGACCGCAAGCGGCTGAAGCAGATCGTCAGCGAGCTGACCCTGCCCAAGTCGATGGGGCTGATCGTCCGCACGGCCGGCCTCCAGCGCAACAAGACCGAAATCAAGCGCGACTTCGACTACCTCGCCCGCCTGTGGGACGAGATCCGCGAGCGGACCCTCGCCTCGAGCGCGCCGGCGCTGATCCATTCGGACAGCGACCTCGTGAAGCGCGCGATTCGCGACATCTACAACCGCGAGATCGAGGAAGTCGTCGTCGAAGGCGAAGGCGGCTACCGCGCGGCCAAGGAGTTCATGAAGCTGCTGATGCCGAGCCATGCCCGGCGCGTGAAGCAGTACGTCGACCCGGTGCCGCTGTTCCAGCGCTACGGCGCCGAGGACCAGCTCTCGGCGATGTACGACCCGGTGGTGCAGCTCAAGAGCGGCGGCTACCTGGTGATCAACCCGACCGAGGCGCTGGTCTCGATCGACATCAACTCGGGCCGCTCGACCAAGGAGCACGGCATCGAGGCGACCGCGCTCAACACCAACCTCGAGGCGGCGCGCGAGATCGCCCGCCAGTTGCGCCTGCGCGACATGGCCGGGCTCATCGTCATCGACTTCATCGACATGGAGTACGGATCGAACATCCGGAAGGTCGAGAAGGCGATGAAGGAGGCGCTCAAGAACGACCGCGCGCGCATCCAGGTCGGCCGCATTTCCGGCTTCGGGCTGATGGAAATGAGCCGCCAGCGGCTGCGCACCGGCGTGCTCGAAGCGACCACCCGCCCCTGCCCGCACTGCGACGGCACCGGTCTCGTGCGCACGGCCTCGAGCGCCGGCCTCTCGGCGCTGCGGCTGATCGAGGACGAGGCAGCCAAGGGCAAGGGCACGACGATCACGCTCTACGCCTCGACCGAGGCCGCGGTGTACCTGCTCAACGCCAAGCGCGCCGACCTTGCGGAGATCGAACAGCGCTACGGCGTCAAGGTCGAGGTGCTGCCCGAGGGCGAGCAGGAAGGCGCCAAGATGCGCGTCGCCAGCACCGGCCCGCGGCCGGCCTCGATCCCCCGCTTCGCCCCGCTCGTCGAAGAAGAAGACGACGACGAGCCGGTTGCCGAGGACGAACTCGAGCTCGAGGACGAGGAAGAAGCGCGCGAGGAGCGTTCCGACGGCGAAGGCCGCGGCAAGCGGCGCCGGCGCCGCCGTGGCGGCCGCGGGCGCAATCGCGAGGACCGCGAGGCGAGCGGCGAGGAGACGTCCGAGGACGAGGACGGTGAGCGCGACGAAGCGCCGCGTACCGAGGAAGACGAAGCCGGCGAACGGCCGCGCAAGCGCCGGCGGCGCGGCGGCCGTCGTCGCCGTCGCCACGCAGATGCCGAGGGCGAGGCGGTAGCCGAGGTCGCGGATGCCGAGGAGGCGGAGGCGAGCGCCGAAGAGCAGCCCGCCGAACTCGCGACCGAAGCCGAGCCTGAGCCGGACGAGGAGGCGCCGAAACTGCGCAGCCGTCGGCGCAAGGCAAAGGCAGCCGACGAGGAGCCGGTGAATGAGGCCTCGCCGGCGGAGGCGGAGACGGAGCCCTCTCCGAAGCCCCGCTCGCGCCGCAGGAAGGCCGACGGGGCCGAACCGGAGGCTGTCGAAGCGGCCGTCGAACCCGCAGCCGAAGCAGAGCCCGCCAAGCCCAGGCGCTCGCGCCGCAAGAAGGCCGACGAGGTCTCGGCGGAGGAAGCGGAACCCGTGACGGAAGCCGTTGCGGCCAGCACTCCCGAGCCTGAGGCGGAGGCCGCACCCGAGCCTGAGGCGGAGGCCGAAGCAGCCAGGCCGCGCCGCAGCGGCTGGTGGCAACGGACCTTCGGCGACTGACGCTTACCGCCGATCGCCTCGTCCCATGGGACGCTCCTTCCGCACCGACGGCGAGCATGCCTGAAGCGACGACGATCGCGATCGTGCTCGCCGGTCAGCGGCAGGGCGTGGTCAACCCGCTCGCGGCGCGGGCCGGCGTGTCGCACAAGTGCCTCGTGCCGATCGCCGGCAAACCGCTGATCGCGCACGTGCTCGAGACGCTGACCACAGTCCCGGGGCTCGCCGAGATCCGCATCTCGGTCGAGCCCTCGGCGGAGCCCGAGTTGCGACCGATCCTCGCGCAGTTCGCCGAGAGGAACGCGCCGATCCACCTCGTGCCGAGCGAGGCGCGCCTCGCCGACAGCCTCGTCTCGGCGACCGGAAACGACCCTGGTCCGTTTTTCGTCACGACCGCGGACAACGTCCTGCTCACGCCCGACGCCGTGGCTCAGGTCCGCGAGGCCCTGGAAGGCGCCGACGCGGTCGCCGCGATGGCGCGCCGGAGCAACGTGCTGGCGGCGCACCCGGAGGGCCAGCGAAACTTCTACCGCTTCCGCGACGACGAATACGCCAACTGCAACGTCTATGCCCTCGCCAACCGCAAGGCGATCGACGCCGGGGCGCAGGTGTTTCGCGGCGGGGGGCAGTTCATGAAGAGCGTCTGGCGGATGGTCACCGCGTTCGGCCTGCACAACATCCTGCTGCTGCGGCTCGGGGTGTTCAGTCGCGAGGCGGCGATGCGGCGGTTGAGCCGCCGGCTCGGACTGGTCGTGCGAGTGATCGAGTTCACCGACGGCGCGCTCGCCGTCGATGTCGACAACGAGCGGACCTACAAGGTCTGCGAGGAAATCCTCGCGCGGCGCGCGCGAGGAGCCTAGGCAGCCGCCCGCAGCGCCCCGGCGATGCGCTCCATGTCGCCGACGAGGCGCCGGTCGAGATCGGCCTCGTCCAGCTTCGCGAAGGCGACGATCTGCGGCATCGACAGGCCAACGCGCAGCGTGCCGCCCCATTCGGGCCCGCCGTTGCGCACGCACCGCGCCGGCTGGCCGAGACGGATGCCGCCGAGCGCCAGTTCGCGGTGCAGGCGCTGCGCATCCTCGAAGCTGCAGGCGCCCGGGAAACGGCTGACGTCGAGCGTCGCCAGCGTGCGCATCTCGATCGGGTGCTCGATCTCTTCGTCGTCCTCGCCCGGGGGCGAAGGACGCACGAACGAGAAGCCCAGCGGCGTCGCGAGTCCGTCGCGCAAGGCGGCCTGGAACGCGGCGATCACTCGCTCGACGGCCGCCATCGGCAGCGCCTGGAACCGTTCGAGCTCGAAGATCGAGGCTTCGAAGCGGAGCCACAGGCCGGTGTTGCTTTCGTCGGGCAGCGTCTCGCGACCGGGCCAGCCCCGCGGCCATTCGATCCGGCTGAACACGCCCGCAAGGCCCGGCGGCAGCGTCCCGGCCCGCTCGGCCACCCCCGCGGGTATGATCGCGAAGCCGTTGAACGGCGGGCCGCCCATGAACTTCGACCCGGTCAGGAAGACGATCGCATCCCGGTTGAGATAGGCGTGCAGCGCCTCGGTCGTGATGCGGGCCTGGCACGCGTCGATGACGAACGTCGCGCCCTCGCCCCACTCGCGCCGGAGACGGTCGATGTCCTCCAGCTCGGGCAGCACGAGCCCGGTCTTGGAGCCGTGGACCACGTGCACGAGCGCGTGGCGCGACATGCCGCGGGCGAGCGCCAGCTCGGTCGCTATCTCGGCGGCGACCGCGCTGCTCGACCGGGCTATGCCCCGGGCGCAGCGGACGGGAACGTCGGCAAGGCTGACCCGCTCCAGCCCGGCCAGGCACTGGCCGGGTTCCACCGGAAGGCCGCGCGCGGTGACCTCGGCGAAGAACCGGCCGTGGGCCGACTGGATGCAGCCGCTTCCGACCTCGTCCGCGCCGAGCAGGATGTTGTGGATTCCCCCCGGCGATCGACCGGCAACGGCCGCCAGGGCGACATATTCGAGATCGGTGCCCGAAGGGGCGAAGACGATGGCGCAGTCGTCCGGCAGCCGGTAGGCGGCCCTGAGGCGCGACCGCAGCCGCTCGAGTTGCGCCTCCTCGTCCCTGCCGGCCTTGTCCGCCAGTTCGAGAATGCGCGCGAAAGCCTCATGCGACATGTCGTTCGCGGTCGACGAGGCATAAGCCAGCGTCGTGCGCGGATAGGGCCCCGAAAGATACTTGTTCAGGCCGGTTACCGGATCGAGGGTAATACGCGAGTCCCCCCCGCTCGAGAGCAACTCGATGGCCCGCATCGCGGCCTCGTCGGGTTCGACGTCGCCCGCCAAAGTGGGAAGCCGCAATTCGCGCGTCAGGGGCATATGCGGATTTTTGGGGTTTGCTGCGAGCGCACGCCCCCATATGGCCGCGAAAAATTTCCGACGAAAGGGCTCACACGCTTTGTCACCGTCGAATTTGCACCCCTTGTCGCCGCTCGTGATTCCGGCGGAGGCCCGGGAGCGGCTGCGCTTCCTGTTCATCGCCAAGCACGCGCTGTGGCGCGGCGGTCTCCATCCCGAGGACGGCAACCATGCCGTGTACCACGTGGAAATCCGCACGATCCTCGAGGAGCTCGGCCTGAACCTGGTGCTGGCCGACAGGTTCGAGGTCCTGTTCGAGCGGCCCGAGGTCGACTTCGTCTTCCCGCTGCTCAACCGCGCGGGGTTCCTCAACTCGGAGATGCTGTGCCCGCTGCTGTGCACGCGCCTCGGCCTGCCTTTCGTCGGCGCGAGCCCGATCCTGCGGGGGCTCAGCGATGACAAGGCGCTGGCCAAGCGCGCGGCCGTGGCAGCCGGCGTGCCGACGGCGCCGTGGGCGATCTACCGCCGCGGCGCGCCTGTCAGCGAGAGCGTCTGCCCGCCCGCCGAGCGGTGGGTCATCAAGCCCAACGCTTCGTCGGCGAGCTGGGGCGTGCGTGACGCGACCGACTGGCCCGGTGTCGCGCGCGCCGTCGAGGAGTTGCATGACGAAGGGCACGATGCGATCGTGGAACCGTTTCTCGTCGGCAGCGACGTCGAGGTACCGGTGATCACCATGGGCGACCCGGTGATCCTGCCGAAGATGATCTTCCGCCAGGCCGATCCGAGCCATCTCAGGACCTATTACGAGAAGCGCGACCTGGTCGACCGCAGCGCCAAGTACTCGCTCGACCCGTTCGAGGACGAGAAGATCTCGGCGCTGATCTCGGAGTACACCACCAAGCTCTACGCGGAGTACCGCCCGTTCGACTATGGCCGGTTCGAGTTCCGGGTGAACGAGGACACCGGCGAGGTGAGGTTCCTCGAGGTCAATCTCAACTGCAACCTGTGGTCCGAGAAGGTCTTCGGCCGCGCGGCCAAGCTCGCCGGGCTGACGCATCCCCAGTTGATCGAGACGATCCTGGCGGACTCGCTGCGCCGCTGGAAGCTGATCTAGCCGACACCCGCGGCGCAGGCTTCTGCCCGCGCCAGCAGGAAGGCGCGCTCGCGCGCGTTGCGCGTCAGGCGCGCTGCTTCCTCGAACTGCGCCTTCGCCTGCTCGAACCGCCCGGCCCGAAACAGAAAGTCTCCGCGTGCCGCGCGCAGGGGCGCGTAGTCGCGCAGGCGGGGCTCGTCCGCGATCGCCTCGACGAGCCGGAGGCCCGCATCGGGCCCGAACGCCATGCTGTGCGCCACGGCCCGGTTCAGCTCGACCACGGGTGACGGCATTTCTTCACTCAGCCTGTCGTAGAGACCGGCGATCCGCGGCCAGTCGGTCTCCTCCGCCCGCCCCGCTCGGGCGTGGCACGCGGCCAGCGCCGCCTGCAGCGCGTAGGGCCCATTGGCACCGCCAAGGGCTTCGGCCCGCGCCAGCGCTTCGAGGCCGCGCCGGATCAGAAGCTGGTCCCAGCGCGCACGGTTCTGCTCCGGGAGCGGCACAAGAGCGCCATCGGGTCCGGTCCGGGCCGCAAGACGCGAGGCCTGCAGCTCCATCAGTGCGACCAGGCCAAGGACCTCGGATTCGTCGGGCATCAGTCCGGCAAGGATGCGCCCGAGCCGCCGGGCCTCTTCGCACAGTGCCGGCCGGACGAGTTCGTCACCCGCGGTCGCCGCGTAGCCTTCGTTGAAGATCAGGTAGATCACCTCGAGAACCGAGGCCAGGCGCTGCTGCCGGTCGGCGCCGCGCGGCACTTCGAACGCCAGCCCTGCACGAGCGATCGCCTTCTTGGCCCGGACGATACGCTGCGCGATCGTGGGCTCGCTCGCCAGGAACGCCCGCGCGATTTCCTCGGTCGTCAGCCCGCCGATCAGCCGCAGCGTCAGCGCCGCGCGGGCATCGCGGGACAGCACCGGGTGGCAGGCGGTGAAGATCAGGCCGAGCAGCTCGTCACCGAGGTCGTCGTCGATCGCCGCCTCGATTGCCTCGGCGCTCGCGTCTTCCTGGTCCAGCTCGCGGGCGATCTCGGCATGCTTGCGCTCAACCATGCGCTCGCGCCGAATCCCGTCGATCGCGCGACGTTTCGCCGCCGCCATGAGCCAGGCACCGGGCCGGTCGGGAACCCCGCTCTTCGGCCAATCGGCGAGCGCAATGAGCAGCGCCTCCTGCGCCAGCTCCTCCGCACGGTCCACGTCGCGGACCATGCGCGCGAGACCGGCGACGAGCCGCGCCCGTTCTATCCGGAACGTGGCTTCGACCGCTCTCCGGGCTTCGTCCGCCGCCATGCCGGCCTTGTCCCCGATGCCCGGGGCCGAGGCAAGCGCGGCGGCGGAACGGGTTCTAGCGGTCTTCGAGCTTCTGCCGCACGCGCTCGTGGACAGCCTCGGCCTCGGGGGTCATGATCTCGTCGAAGTCGGACATCTCATAGACCGGACGGATCTCGATCTCGCTCGGCCCGAACATCGGGTTCGGGCAGCGCTTCACCCAGGCGACCGCCTCGTCCATGTCCTTGACTTCCCAGATCCAGTAGCCGGCGACCAGCTCGCGGGTTTCCGCGAACGGGCCGTCGATCACCGTGCGGATGGGCCCGTCAAACGCGACCCGCTTGCCGTATGAGCTCGGCTTGAGCCCGTCGCCACCGAGCATGATCCCGGCGTTGACCAGCTCCTCGTTGAACCGGCCCATCGCCTCGAGCAGCTCGGGCGGAGCCATCCGGCCCTGCTCGCTGTCCTCGGTCGCCTTCACGAACACCAGCACTCGCATCGTCAACTCTCCTTCGATGGTCGGGCCGCCGTCCGGCCCGTACCCCATCGACGAATGGCGACTGGCATATTCGACAGACGGCGGGAAAACTTTTTCGCGCTGCCGTTCAGGCCGACAATGCTTCGAGGCCAGGCTTCAAGACGATCTTGGTGCAGGTGTCCTGTTCGTCGTGGAACTTCCGGTACCCCTCGGGCCCCTGGTCGAGCGGCAGACGATGGCTGATGAGGAACGTCGAATCGATCTTGCCCTCGGCGATCGCCGTGTAGAGCGGACGCAGGTAGCGTTGCACGTGGGTCTGGCCGGTCCTGAGCGTCAGGCCCTTCTGCATCAGCGCGCCGAGCGGAAACTTGTCGAGCACGCCGCCGTAGACCCCGGGCATCGAAATCCGGCCGCCCTTGCGTGTGGCAAGGATCACCTGCCGGATCACATGGCCGCGATCGGTGCCCAGGAGCGTCGACACCTTGATCTGGTCCCAGATGTTGTCGGCGAAGGCACCGTGCGCTTCCAGACCGACGCAGTCGATCGACGCGTCGGGGCCGATCCCGCCGGTCATGTCCTGCAGCGCCTCGTAGACCTTGCTCTGCTCGAAATCGATCGTCTCGGCGCCGAACCGACGGGCCAGCTCGAGCCGATGATGGAAGTGGTCGATCGCGATGACCCGCTCCGCCCCCATGAGGAACGCCGACTGGACCGCGAACAGGCCAACCGGACCGCAGCCCCACACCGCCACCGTGTCTCCCGGCTCGATTCCGGCGTTCTCCGCCGCCATCCATCCGGTCGGCAGGATGTCTGTCAGGAACAGCACCTTGTCGTCGTCGATGCTGTCGTCGGGGATGACCAGCGGACCGAAGTCCGAGAACGGGACCCGCACATATTCGGCCTGCCCGCCCGAATAGCCGCCGGTCAGGTGGCTGTATCCGAACAGCCCGGCCATCGGCTGACCGTAGAGCTCGCGGCCCATGTCCTGCTTGTCGGCAGGATTGCCGTTCTCGCATCCCGAGTACTGCTGCTTGCTGCAGTGATAGCACCGTCCGCACGAGATCGTGAATGGGACCACCACCCGCTGCCCGGGCCGCAGCGTGCTCGCTGAGCCCGCCTCGACGACCTCTCCCATGAACTCGTGGCCGAGCACGTCGCCGGGCTTCAGCGAGGGGATGTAGCCGTCGTACAGGTGCAGGTCGGAGCCGCAGATGGCCGTCGAAGTGACGCGGATGACCGCGTCTCTCGGATTGAGGATCTCGGGGTCGTCGACCGTCTCGCAGCGGACGTCGTGCTTGCCATGCCAGGTGATCGCTTTCATGTCCGCTTCTCCGCCAGGGCCTGGTCCTCGTTGCGCTCGTCGCGCTGGCGGCGGTTGCGCGCACTTGTGGCGATCTCGCCGGCTTCCATCAGCTGCTTGAAGCGGTGCAGGTCTCGCCTCGTCTGCAGGCGGGGCTCGCGCTGGAACAGCCTGGCGATGGTCCGACCGATAGCCCCGCCCGGCGGACTATAGGCGATGACGGCCCGCACGACGGTCCCGCGATCTCCCGCGTCGGCGAATGTGATCCGCCCGCTGTTCGCGACGTCAGCACCCTCAGCCGACTGCCAGTAGATCTCGCGCCCGGGCTCTTCCTTTGTGACGACCGATTCCCAGCTCACTTCGTTTCCGCCCGGCGCCTTCACGGTCCAGAGCGAACGATGCCTGTCGCGCACCTCGATCGAAACCAGGTTCTCCAGCACCTGGACCAGGTTCGCCGGATTGCGCCAGAAATCGTAGAGGTCCTGCGCCGAACGGCTGATCGTGACGCTCTCCGCCACCAGAGTGCGGTCGGGATGGATGTCCCTGGCGGCGGTGATCGGCGCGTCGTCGCGCTCGACCGTTTCGCTGAGCTGTTCCTGTTTCATCGGGGGTTCCTCGGGCACGGATGTCGTTAGGCGACCCCCCCGGCCACAGGCCCGTTCCCGGCGACGACCCGACCGGCCTGTCGCGATAACCGGTCCGCCGTGGCAACGCTCGCTTGCCCCGCGGCCGTGGATCGCTAGATAGGCCGCACAACCGAGGACAGCAGATGGCCACCTTTACCCTGCCCAAGAACAGCCGGATCAACCCAAAGGGCCGCGAGCACAAGGCACAAGGGGCCAAGCGCGTCCAAACCTTCAGGATCTACCGCTGGGACCCCGAGAGCGGGGAGAACCCGCGCTACGACCTGTTCGAGATCGATCTCGACGATTGCGGGCCGATGGTCCTCGACGCGCTGATCAAGATCAAGAACGAGATCGATCCGACACTGACCTTCCGCCGTTCGTGCCGCGAGGGCATCTGCGGTTCCTGTTCGATGAACATCAACGGCCGCAACGGCCTCGCCTGCACCACGGCGATCGAGGATCTGTCCGGCGAGATTCGCATCACCCCCCTCCCCCACATGGAGGTGATCAAGGACCTCGTCCCGGACTTCTCCCACTTCTACGCGCAGTACGCCTCGATCCGACCATGGCTGCAGACCGTGACCACAACGCCCAGCAAGGAACGCCTGCAGAGCCCCGAGCAGCGCGAAAAGCTCGACGGACTCTACGAGTGCATCCTGTGTGCCTGCTGCTCGACGGCGTGCCCGAGCTATTGGTGGAATTCGGACAAGTTCCTCGGCCCCGCGATCCTGCTTCAGGCCTACCGCTGGCTGGCGGACAGTCGTGACGAAATGACCGGGGAACGGCTCGACCAGCTGGAGGACCCGTTCCGGCTGTACCGCTGCCACACCATCATGAACTGCGCCAACGTCTGCCCCAAGGGGCTGAACCCGGCAAAGGCGATTGCCGAAATCAAGAAGCTCCAGGTGGAGCGCCAGGTCTGATGCCCGGTATCGGCGAGGGAGAAACCCTCGAAGGCGGCTGCCTGTGCGGCGCCATTCGCTACCGCCTGTCGGGGCCCACGCTGTTCGTGTCGCAGTGCGCGTGCAAGGATTGCCAGAAGGCGACCGGCACCGGCCACACGACGATCGTCGGCATCCACCGCAGCCAGCTCGAACTCAGCGGAACCCCGGCGACCTACACCAATGTCGGCGATACCGGCGGCAGTGTGACGCGCCATTTCTGCGGGACTTGCGGCGGGCGCCTGTACACCTCGGGCGACCTGCCCGGGGAGTTCATCATGGTCCAGGCCGGATCGCTCGATGATCCGGGCGCGGTTTCGCCGGAGAGCGTGATCTACATGAAGGACGCGGTTCCCTGGGACCGTTTCGACCCGGAGCTGCCCAAGTACGAGGCCATGCAACCGCGCGACTGATGGGCGGAATGCTTGCCCGCTACGACGCGCTGGTTGCGGCCGGCGAGTTGCGTCCCGACCCCGAGCAACAGCTGGCGGCAGCCCGGCTCGACGCGCTTCAGCGCTCGCTCGAAACTGAAACGCCGCGCGGTCTGCTGCGGGTTTTCCGCAGGCCTGCGCCGGTGCGCGGAGTCTACCTCTGGGGCGGCGTTGGGCGCGGCAAGTCGATGCTGATGGACCTGTTCCACGAGACGCTGGCCATCCCGGACAAGCGCCGCGTCCACTTTCACGCCTTCATGCTCGAGGTGCACCAGCGACTGCGCGAGGCGCGCAAGTCGGAGGAAGGCGACCCCGTGCCACCAGTCGCCGCCGCACTGGCCGAGAACCTGCGATGCCTCGCGTTCGACGAGATGGTGGTCAACAATTCGGCCGACGCGATGATCATGAGCCGGCTGTTCCGGGCGCTGATCGTCGACGAGGGCGTGACCGTGGTGACTACCTCGAACCGCCCGCCGCGCGACCTCTACAAGGACGGCCTCAACCGGGAACATTTCCTGCCGTTCATTGAGCTGATCGAAGCCAGGCTCGACGTGCTCGAGCTCAACGGCCCGGTCGACTACCGGCTCGACCGTCTCGGCGACATGGCGACCTGGCATACTCCACTCGGCGATGCCGCGACCGCACAGCTGCGCGAGGCGTTCTTCCGCCTGACCGACTATCCGCCCGAGGACGCGGCGCACGTGCCCTCGGCCGAGCTCGACGTCGGCGGCGGACGGACGCTGCACGTTCCGAAGAGCTTCAAGGGCGTCGCGGTGTTCAGCTTCAAGCGGCTCTGCGGCGAGCCGCGCGGGGCCGCCGACTACCTGGCGATAGCGCACACGTACCACACGGTTATCGTGGTCGGCATTCCGGTCATGGGCCCCGAGATGCGCAACGAGGCCGCGCGCTTCGTCACGCTGATCGACGCGCTTTACGAGAACAAGGTCAAGCTCCTCGCCTCAGCCGCGGCCGAGCCCGAACGGCTCTACCCGGCCGGAGACGGGCAGTTCGAATTCGCGCGAACCGTCAGCCGCCTGAGGGAAATGCAGAGCGCCGAGTACATGGCGCTGGGGCACGGCGAGCCGAGCTGACCCAGGCCCGGGGTACCTGGTCAGGCGGCACGATCGGCGACGGCGCGATCGCCCACGCGTTCCTGAGCGCGGGTCAGGCGGTTCATGACCTTGAGGTCGCCGTCGGAGAGCTGCAGCGCGGCGTCGGCCCAGAGGTCGACGATACGCTTCAATTCGCCGAGCCCGATGGGGTTGGTCAGCTTCATTGCCTTGCGCGAATTGACGAGACCCGGATGGCGCCGCTCGCACTTGCGGATGAACTCCTCGCAAGCGGCCAGGCCCGCGCCGGGCTCCGCGAGGTGGTGAACGAGGCCGAGCTCGTACATCTCTTCGGCGGTGTAGGTGTGGTTCGACACGATCAACCGATCGGCCATGGCGGTGCCCAGCTTGCGCGAGAGAATCGCATGCGCGCCCATGCCGGGGAAGAGGCCGAACAGGATCTCGGGCAGGCCGAAGGTCGCATCGCGCTCGGCGACAATGTAGTCGAACGACAGCAGCGCCTCGAAGCCTCCGCCGAGTGCCGCGCCCTGGACCAGGCCGATCGTCAGCATCGGCAGGTCGAGCGAATGCATGTTGCGATGGAGAATCTCGACGCAGCGATAGCCGTAACGGGCCAGCCCGTCGCGGTCGCCGGTCCGGATCAATCGCTCGAACAGCGAAAGGTCACCGCCGAAGCAGAACACGCCGGGAGACCGGCTGCCGAGGATCAGGTAGCGCAGCGGGACCTGGCCCGGGCCAAAGTTCTCGACGATGAGCCGCTGCCACGCCTCGAAATCGTGAAGCATCGAGGGCGTGAAGCTCGGCCGACCCTCGGGCCGCATGAAAGTCCACAGCGTGGCATCGCTGGCACGGTAGAGGACATCGAGCTCGGTCAGCTCGAACAGCTGCCGATCAATGGCCGAGTGAAGGCGGTTCTCTTCGACGAGGTGCTCGTCACCGCCCCCGAACTCGAAAACGCCCTCATCGCCATGCGACAGGTTTTCTTCAGTACGGTCCAAATGACCGGAAAGCCGGTCCATAGTCACCTCGTTCGCAACCCGATGCGTCCAAGGAGTTTTTCTTTGAACGCATCGTGATGCTATCACGACTTAGGGGGTTGGCAACCAAGTATTTACCACCTTGCACGCGTCCGATCGGGACGTTCCCAAAATGACACAGCGCAATTCGGTAGGTGATTGTGCCTATTGAGTGGCGAGACCGAGCCTGACGAGCGAGCGGTCGAGCATCAGCAGTTGCCACAGCAATCGCGAGTGATCGGCCCTGCCGGCGCGATGTGCTTCGGCCAGTCCCGCGAGGCGCGCCGTGTCGAACCAACCCGTCCGCGCCAGCGCGGCGCTCGTCGCGATGCCCTGGGCCTCGCGGGCCAGGGGACCACGAAACCACTCTGCGATCGGCGTCACGAACCCCTGCTTCGGGCGGTAGAGGACATCGGAGGGAAGGTAGCGGCGCATCGCTTTCTTGAGCAGGTACTTGCCCGTGCGTCCGCGCACGCGCATGCGTTCGGGTAGCGAGGCCGCGAATTCGATCAGGCGGTGATCGAGCAACGGCTCCCGCGCCTCGAGGCTCACCGCCATGCTCGTGCGGTCCACCTTGGTCAGGATGTCGCCCGGCAGCCAGAAGCGCAGGTCGGCGTATTGCGCCCGGTCGAGGCCCGACCGCGCCGGCGCTCGCTCCATCGTCGCGACGAGCGCCGCCTCGGCCCGGTATCCGTGCAGCCCGCGGGCGAAATCCCTGGAATAGAGCGTTTCGCGCAGTTCGGGCGGCGTGACCGACAGCGCCCGAGCGTATCCTTCCGCTCCGCTCCCCGCGAGCGACAGCAACGTGGTCTTCGCTCTTAGCGGACGCGGGGCCCAGTCGGCCTTCGGCCAGGCGCGCCCGAGCGGCTCGAGCACGCGGCCGCGGAACCCAGCGGGCAGCCACTGGCGGACCCGCTCCTCGTGCGCGTGGAACACCTGCCGGCGATACCCGGCGAAGGCCTCGTCAGCGCCGTCGCCTGACAGGGCAACGGTGACCGTCTCGCGCGCGAGCTTGCACACGGTCCAGGTCGGCAACGCGGAAGCGTCGGCGAACGGCTCGTCGAACATCGCCGCGAGGGCATCGATCATCCCGAACTGGTCCGCGCCCACCCGCCGGGCGTGGTGATCTGTGCCGAACAGCTCGGCAACCCTGGCCGCGTAGCTCGTCTCGTCAGCGGCGGCGACGTCGAAGCCGATCGAGCAGGTCTTGACCGGCGAGCGGCTCGCCTCGGCCATCAGCGCGACGACGCTCGACGAATCGACCCCGCCTGACAGGAACGCGCCGAGCGGCACGTCGGCGACCATCCGGCTCGTCACGGCCTCGCGCAGGTGGTGCAACAGCTCGGCCTCGAGATCGCGCTCCGAGCCCCTGCGGCGCTCGGCGAACGATGCGTCCCACCACTGCACGGGCGCCGCCGGCGGAGCATCGTGCCTGAGCAGCCGGTAGTGACCCGCGGGCAGCTTTTCGACACCCGCGAGGATCGAGCGATGGTCGGGTACGTAGCCCCAGGTCAGGTAATCCTCGACCGCCAGCGGATCGACCTCGCGCCGCAGAAGGGGGTGTGCGAGCAGCCCCTTGAGCTCGGAGGCGAAAGCGAGGCTGCCGTCCGACAGCAGCGCCATGAACAACGGCTTCACCCCCAGCCGGTCGCGCGCGAGAAACAGCGTGCGCTCGACGGTGTCGTAGATCGCGAAGGCGAACATGCCGTGCAGGCGCGACAGGCATTCCGGGCCCCACTGCTGCCAGGCGGCGAGGATGGCCTCGGTGTCGCCCTGCGTGCGGAACCGCGTGCCGAGACCCTCGAGTTCGCGGCGCAGCTCGCGGAAGTTGTAGATCTCGCCATTGAAGACGATGACCGCGCGCCCGTCGGCGGAGACCATCGGCTGCGGCGAGCCCTCGAGATCGATGATCGACAGGCGCCGGTGGCCGAGGCCCACGCCCGGCGCGGTCCAGACTCCCGAGCCGTCGGGCCCGCGGTGCGCAAGCGCGTCGCACATCCGCTCGACCCGGGCGGGATCGACCGGCTTGGCCGTGCCGCAATGGAAGATGCCCGCGATCCCGCACATTGGCGCTGGACGTTAGGGAAGCGGCAGCGAATGGTCCATCCACACTCCGGCCGCGGCCAGCGCAAGGATGGCGAGCAGCGCCGGTCGGCCGTGGACTTCGTACTTCGCAAGAGGGCCTATCGCTGGCGAGGCTTCGATCGCGTCAAGGTCGACCAGCGGGTCATCGGGCGAGCGGTCGAAGAACCGCCACGAGAAGCCGAGAAGCGCCGTCATCACCAGCGCGAAGAAGATCCAGCCGTAGACGATGTGATCGAACCCCGCCGCGAACTCGATCCCATGCGACTGGGCGACGTAGATCGTCCCCCAGGCGCGTACCCCGTTGGCGAGCACCGGGACGACGACCGCGACCGACAGGAAGACGGCCCGTCGTTTCCAGCTGGCGAAGCACAGGTGCGCAACGAGCGTGCCGAGCGCGATCATGGCGACGAGGAACTTCACTCCCGAGCAGGCCTCGGCGACCTCGAACAGCCCGGCCGGCGTGTCGATGAACACGCCGTCGATCACCGCGGGGACACCGCTCGCGAGCGTGAGGCTGACCGCCATCTCGGCGGTGATCCGCTGCAGCACAGGAACGATCTCGTCGCCGAACGGCACGAGGAACAGCATGTAGCCGAGCGGGAACAGCAGCCCGGCGGTCACCCGCGGCCCGAGGAGCGCGACCGCCGCGCCCTGCAGCATGAGCACGGCGCCGAACTGGGCGACGAGATTGACGTCCAGCGCTGTGCCGGCGAACCACGCCAGCAGTCCGGCCGCGACTGCGAAGAGCCCGGGCCACCAGGCAACGGGATCAAGCCGGCGAAGCGCGGACCAGCGCAGCCGGACCAGCCACGCGAGGATCGGCGGGACCAGCAGGATGTGGTTGTAGGTCGAGACGTCCCACCACTGGTGCGCCATTTCCGCCCACGCGTCCCACGCGAGCGCGGCGAGCGCGATCCATGCAAGGGCGAGCCGCGACAGCGACGCGCGCCAGGCTTCGGGCAGGCCCCGCTCCTGGGGCGCCGCCTGCAGGGCGAGCCCGTCAGGCGGCATCGCGCCGCTCCGGGCCCAGTCCGACAATCTCGGGCAGTTCGGCCAGCATCGCGGGCCAGCCCATCCGCTCGATCACCCGCCGCCGGGCCGCCTCGCCCATCACCCGCGCGTTCGCCGGATCGGCGACCAGCTCCAGCATGCGCGCGGCCAGGGCCTCGTCGTTGCCGCCGACGGCGAAGTGGACGCCGTCCTCGGCAGCGATCCCGGTTGCCGCCTCGGGGGTGAGCACGACCGGGCGCGCCATGGCCATCGCCTCGAGCACCTTGTTCTGCACGCCGCGGGCGATCGCCAGCGGGGCAAGCACGACGTCTGCGCCGGCAAGGAACGGGCGCACGTCGGGCACTTCGCCCCACACGCGCACACCGTTGATACCGTCGAGTGCCCGCACCTCGGCCACCGGCGCCCGGCCGACCAGGTGGAACCGTGCCTCCGGATGCACGGCGCGGATGCGCGGCATCAGCCGCTCGGCCCCTCGCCGGGCCGCCTCGACGTTGGGCGGATAATCCATCTGCCCGGTGAAAACGACGTGCGGACCGGGCGCCGAGAGCGCCGGATGGGGCTCGACCCAGGCGGGGTCGAAACGGTCGTGATCGATGCCGTTGCCGAGCACCGCGATTCGCCCATGGCACGACGCCGGCACGCGGCTCCTGAACAACGCCGCTTCGGCGTCGCTGATCAGCAGTGTCCGGTCGGCCCGCGCGACGAGCCGGGCTTCTTCGGCGCGGAGGGACCTCGCCTCGCGAGCGTGGACCGCGCTCATCGGCCACCGCGCGTCGCGCGCATAGGCTTCGAACTTGGCCGAATCGACGTCGACCAGATCGACGATGACCCGCCCGGGCCAGTCGTCGGGCACGTACTGCCCCATCTGGCCCGAGAACACGTAGATCGTGTCGACGTCCTGCTCCGCCAGCGTGCGTGCGACCCAGCCGGCGAGCTTCGGGTGGCGGAAGGCGGCAAGGCTGACCGGCTCCCCGCGCAGCAACGCCTCGATCCCCGCGAGGGGCAGAGATTTCGTTCGCAGCGGCATGCAGTAGCTCGCGGCAATCCCGGCAAGTTCGGTCGCCGCGTGGAGATCGGCCCGCGTTTCGGCAAAGCACCCGACATGCACCGGAGCCAGCTTCGCCAGCGCCTTGAGCAGGTTGTGCGAGCGGATCTTGTCCCCGCGGTCTGGGGGGAACGGCAGCCGGTGCGCGAGGAACAGGATCCCGCTCATCCGAGCCCCCTGGCGATCGGCGGGCCCAGACGATTGGCGACGGCCAGCGGCAGGCGCTTCCACAGGGCGATCCGCGCCGCGTGCCGCGCACTCGTCGGGTCGGCGTCGCGCCGCTCGGCGCCGGGGGCGGTCCAGCTCGCGTAGCTCAGCGGTTCGGGCACGAAGCCCCAGTTCTTCTTGAACGCCCAGGCCCCGCTGCCGGTCTTGCTGCGGCCGAAGTCGAACCGCGTGCAGCCCCGTGCGCGGGCGTGGCGCATCAGTTCGAAGTACATGCGGTCGTTGGCCCGCAGGTAGCGCGCGGCAAACGTCCCGCCACCCCAGTAGGGCAGCACGACACCCCCATGGTACAGCGACAGCACGCTGGCCACCGGTCGGCCCTGGTGGCGCACGGTCAGGATGTCGGCGTCGAGCGTGTCGAGCACGGCGTCGAACAGCGAGCGTGGGAACACGGGAGTGCCCAGATTGCGCACGCTCTCGGCATAAACCGCGTAATGCGCCGCCCGGTCAGGTTCAGCCGTTCCGACCGAGATTTCGAGGTCCTTCTCGAGACCCTTGCGGACCTCGGCGCGCTGCTTGCGCGGGATCGCCAGCAGTTCCGCCTCGTCGTCGGCCGCCAAGGGGCGCTCGAAACCACAGTGGCTGTCGGTACGGACCGCCCAGTCCCCGGGCGCAACGCCGCCGCGCAGCTCGACGGTCGGGCACGACAGGCGCAGTGCGTATTCCGCCGCCGCGCGGCACAGCGAAACAGCCGTGCTCTCGCGCGCCGCCAGCGCCCCACCCTCGACTGCGAAACCGCTCGATGCGAGAACGCGGCCGAACACCGGTGAGTGGACCTCGGTCAGCGGCAGCCAGCCGGTGATCGCCCCGCCCTTCTCCGCCACCAGCCCTCGTGCGCGCTGGCCCGTGCCTCGCTCGATGGCGCGCAGCCAGGCGGGCCGGTGGAACACGCTGCCGCCGGCTTCGGCGACGAACGCCTCGACCCGCGCCACCTCGTCGGGCTGGCGGAGGTCGACGGCGGAAACCCGCTCGGCAGCCAGGGCGAACGGCGCGTTCACGGCGAGGTTTCCTCGGCCCTGGCGCGCGCCGCTTCGATGTCGAGCCTCGCCGCCTCGCGGTGCGCGAGCAGGTCCATCCGGCCCCAGGCGAACTCGTGCACGAGCTGGCGCAGCTTGGGCGCCATCTGATCGAGGTTCGTGTAGTGGCGCAGCTTCGACTTGAGCGGCGCGCCCGCAACGCGAGGCTGGCCCGGGTCGATCTCCCACGGGTGGAAGTAGAAGATCGCCGGCCGCTCGTCGCGCCGGTTGACCTGGCGGATCGCCCAGCGGCTGAAGGCGTAGGGAAGCACGCGGAAGAACCCGCCCCCGCCGGCCGCGAGCCGCCTGCCGGCGAACATCGCGGTTGTCACCGGGATCTCGACCAGCGACGTCCACGGGATCGGCCGAAAGGCGAAGCGCGGAGCCTCGGGCCAGCCGTAGTGGTCGTGCGCAACCGGGGCCACGCTCGACGAGTAGGCGTAGCCGCGCTCGGCCAGCTCGAGAAACGCCCACGGCGTGCGCCGGTCGATCGAGAAGCTCGGCGCGCGGTAGCCGATCACGCGCATGCCCGCGGCGTCCTCGATGACCTTGCGCGCCCGCTCGATGTCCTCGCCGAAGCTCTTGCGGTCCATCGTGAACACGCGCTGGTGGTCCCAGCCGTGGCTGGCAAGCTCGTGCCCGCGTCGCGCTATCTCGCGCAGCAGCGGACCGTGCCGCTGAGCCACCCAGCCGAGCGTGAAGAACGTGGCCTTGACGTGGGCCTCGTCGAACATGTCGAGGATGGATCTGACGTTGGTGTCGACCCGGTCGGCGAGACCCGACCAGTCGTCGCGATCGATCACGCCCTCGAAAGCGCCGACCTGGAACCAGTCCTCGACGTCGACCGACAGCCCGTTGACGATCGTCGTCGCGAGATCGGCCCCGTCGCGAAAGGTGATCGCGTTCACGTCTATCGTCCCTCTCAGGCGATCCGCCGCCGCCCTGCAGCTCCTAGGCCGCCTTGGTCTGCTCCATTTCGCCTTCGATCCATTCGATCAGCATCGTCAGCGTCTGACGGATCGCCCGCTCCTGGTCGAAGATCCGCGCTTCGAGGCGAGCAACCTGTGCGGTCAGCGTCTCGATCTCGGGATGGACTGCGGCCCCCGAGACCGCATCCGCTTGCGCCGCAAGCTCGACTACCGCCTGCTGCAACTCGGCGATCTGCGCGTCGCGCTCGGCGAGCAGCTGGGTTATCGCCAGCGTATCGACCGGAGCCTGGGCAGGCTCGGGCTTCGGCGAAGGGGTCGCCGCGGCCGGTGGCGGTGCGACGGCCGGCTTGATCCGGCCTTCGTCGTAGGCACGCTCGGTCTCCATTTCCTCGAGTACCGAGCGCAGCATGATCTCGTCGATCCGCGTCCGTTGCTCGACCGCACCGAGCAGCAGCAGGCGGTTGGCAATCTGGTTGATCCGGCGCGGGATGCCCCCGCTGGCCGCGTGGAGCTGGACGAAGACGCCAGACTCGAAATGCGGATTGCCGGACCAGCCGACCTGCTTGAGCCGGTGGATCACGTATGGCTCGACCTCGTTCCGCCCCATCGGCTCAAGGTGATGCGCGGCGATTACCCGCTGGCGCAGTTGCTCGAGCGAGGGATCGCCTTGCAGAGTTGAACGGAACTCGGGCTGGCCAAGCAACAGCGTCTGAAGCAGCGGATGGTTGCCGAGCTGGAAGTTCGACAGCATGCGCAATTCTTCAAGCGCCGCGACGGAGAGGTTCTGTGCCTCGTCCACGATCAGCAGGCAACGCCGGCCCTGCCGTGCCTCCTCGTGCAGGAAACCCTCGATCGCGCCGAGAGCGCCGGCCTTGTCGTGACCTTCGATCTCGAGCCCGAAGCATTGCGCGACGACATGGACAATCTCGCTCTCGTCGAGCTTGCTGGTGACGACCTGGCCCACGGTCAGGCGCTGCGGATCGACCGTGCCCATCAGGTGGGCGACCAGGGTCGACTTGCCGGCACCGACCTCGCCGGTGATGACGATGAACCCCTCACCCTGCGCAAGGCCGTAGCCGAGGTACGACAGCGCTTTCCGGTGCGTCACGCTGCGGAAGTAGAACGCGGGGTCGGGCGTCAGCTGGAAGGGCTTTCCGGTGAGGCCATAGAAGTCTTCGAACATCGTTAGGGGGTCTCCGGAAGGCCGTCAGTTGAACGAGTAGCGCAGGCCGAGCAGCGCCGAGGCGGAAAGGAAATCGGGCAGGTTTTCCTGGCTGATCCCGTCGAGGCCAACCGCGGCCGTCCCGCTCAGTCCGCGGACCAGATTGCGCTGGTAGGCGAGCGAGGTGCTGAATCCGAGTGCGTCGCCGTCGACGTCGAACGAATTCGAGAACCAGTTTGCGCTGGCGTTGAAATTGAGCGCCGAGCGCTCGTCGAGCCGGGTTCCGGCATAGGCGGCGAGCCAGACGGTCTCCTCGACCAGTCCGTCGATCGCCCCGAGCACCGTGCCCGCCGCGCCCACGTACTTCCGGTGATCGTAACCGGCGCCGACGCCGAACTGCGTCCGGCCGAGATCGACCGAATAGCTCGAGGCTACGCCGCGGCTACGGAACACCGCCGAGCGCACGGAACCGAGCGCGCCCGCGAAGCACGAACCGCCTTCGAGCGCGGCGACGCAGCCGCCGATCTCGCCCGTGACTGCATTGCGGAAGGCGGCGAATTCCTCGGGCAGCGCCGCCAGCTGGTTGACCATCGCCCCGCCGATTCCGGTCAGGCCGTCGTAAACCGAGATGTCGAGGCTGCTACGAGAGTTCGGTGCATAGGCGAAGTTGCCTCGGTAGGTCATCGTCCCGTAGCGTTCGCCGACATAGAATTCAGCCGAGGTGCGCCGGCTGGGACGCCACATGACGCCGACGTCCCAGATGAGACCATCGGTCGCGTAGGCGATCCGGCGCGGCGCGGACTCGTCAGTCACGAACCGTCCGTCGTTGCCGATCACCGGCAGGCCGTTCGTGTCGCGCACGGCATCGCGGCTCGAGACCTCGACGTCTTCGTAGCCGACGCCCCCGACCAGCGCTACGTTGGGACTGACCGGGACGGTGACGTCGGCACGGACGAAGCTGTCGATCACGCGCTGGTCGAGATTGGAAATGTCCTGCCGGGTGTATCCTGCGCCGAGCCCGACGCCGACGGGCAGTACCGTGTTCGGCCGCGTGCCGGCGCGTGCATAAGCCATGTGGGTCGTGCTCTCGTCGAGGATGTCGACCGGTTGCGCCCCCGGTGCGAGTGTCAGCACGTCCGGCTCCTCGACCCGGGTGTAGCCGAGGCGATAATGGCCCTCGATCTCGACGTCTCCCGCCGCGGTGTGGACCGAAGGCCCGGCGTAGACCGAGTAGACCTGGCTCGTGTTGTCGTCGTCGCCGGCCGTCCCGCCGATAGAGGAGAAGCCATTCCCCTCCACGCGCGTCTGCGCGGCGAGCGCACCGGCCTCGAGCTTCAGTCCCTCGGCAACCATGAGGCCGGCGCGGGCCAAGCCGCTGAGCGTATCCCCGTCGAGATCGCCGTCTTCCCAGCCGAATCGGCGCTCGTAGCGCAGCGAGACCGACGCCGCGCTGTTGCGGCCCGAGATGCTCGCGTCCACTCCGGCCGCGACGCGGGTGTAGGTCACCGTGTCGTCAAACGGTTCGAGCTGGGCAGTGAGCACCTGCGCAGCTTCGATGTAGGGGACGATCTCCGCGCGGCGCCGGGCACGCTCGACGCCGTCGGCATCTTCGCCGTTCAGCTCGCTCGTCCCGGCGTCCTGGGCATTCGCCAGCGCAGGCAGCGCCGAGGCGGCCAGGACCAGGGCAAGGCGAAGGACAGGGTACCTCACGGTATCAGCTCCCGTATCCGTAGTAGGCGCCGAAGCGGCGACCGCTCGGGCTGAAATGCGCCGAGTTCAGCAGCAGCTTGATGTCGGGGCAGGCGGACAGCAGCGACAGCGCATCCTCGAGCGCGCTCTGCCCGGTCTGGTCGGCCCGGCAGATCAGCAGCGCCTGGCCGACGTGATGTGCGAGCTCGGCGGCTGGAGAGGCCGCGAGCGCGGGTGGCGAATCGAAGATCACGAGCCGCCGCGGCGCGCCCCGGGTCAGTCGATCGAGAATCTCGCTCGTACGCTCGGCCGCGAGATACTCGCTGTCCGACGAGGTGCGATTGCCCGCCGGGAGCACGAACAGCCCCGGGACGTCGGTCGGGATCACGCAGTCCTCGATGCGGACCGTGGGATCGGCGAAGGCGTCCATCAGCCCCTTGTCGGCGGTGAGACCGAGCAAAGAGAGCACCGACGGATTGGCGAAATCGGCGTCGGCCAGAACGACCTCGACATCCTTCTCGAACGCAATCGCCAGCGCGAGGTTGACCGCGCAGAAGGTCTTTCCCTCGCCCGGCAGCGGCGAGCAGACGAGCACGCGCTGCGCCGCCGGGCCGCGGCCGGCCTCGACCGCTTCGCGTGCCGCGAGCAGGATCTGCCGCTTGACGATGCGGAACTCCTCGAGGAGCGTGGTCACGTCACCATCGGGGTCGATCAGCCCGTTGGCCCTGAGCCGTGCACGATCGATCGTCTGTGGTCGGCCGGTGAATTCGACCTTCTCCAGCGAACTCGGAGCCGGGCGTACCGCTCCGGGCTGCACGTCGACGACAGGTGACGTCGGAACCTCCGGTGTCTCGGACGACGCGCGCAGTTCGGGTGGCCGCTTCCGCGACTGGGGAGATCGGCGCGTCGCCGGCTCGGGCAGGCGCTCGGGAACCGGCGCCGCCATCAGGCCTTCGAATCCGAACGCGCCGTCGGCGCGCTCCAGCAGCGACTTGCCCTTCTCGGGTTGGCCGGGAACGGGGATCTTGCTCTGCTCGGTCATCTCGGCAGCCCCCTCACGCGACAAGCCCACGCTGGACGAACTCGACGCCCAGCAGCACGACGAACAGGACCCCGAGTCCGCCCGCAGCCGCGGCGAACTGCTTGAGGCGGCGCATCTCGAGCGCGCGAACGGAGGCGGTCACCGTCCGCGACACCGTACCGATCACGGGCAGTCCGAAGGTCCGCTCGAGCTTGCTGGCGGTGGCAAAAGTGCCCTTGATCTGTCCAAGCGCGAACGCAGCCCCGCAACCGGCCCCGACGCCGACGACGAGCACTCCGAACAGCAGTAGCGGCCGGTTCGGCGCCGCCGGCACGCGCGGCGTGGTCGGCGGGTCGACGACCTCGAACTTGATCGTGCTGCGCTCGGTCTCGACCTGGCCCCGCAGGCGGAGCTCCTCGCGATCCTTGAGCAGCTTGTCGTACTGCTCGCGCAGCACTTCATAATCGCGGCTGATGCGCTGCGCTTCGGCCGTTGCCCCAGGTTCCAACAGCTGGCTCGCGGTGATCGAGGCGATCTCGGCGCGCAGGGCCGCGGCGCGCGAGGTCAGCGCCTGCACGTTGGCCTGCCGCTCGACCTTCATCGCCTGGAGAGAAGTCCATGCCGGGTTGGGCGTCCCGCCAAGATCGGCGCCCGGCCCCTGCGCCTGGGTGCGCAGGCTGGCGATCTGCTTGTTCAGCGCGACAACGTCCGGATGGTTCGCGGTCAGCCCGCGCGCCTCCAGCGCGGCAAGATTGGCTTCCGCCTGCGCCAGCGCAGCGCGCGGCCCGGCGCTACCGGCGCCCGCAAGCGTCCGCGGCGTCCCTGCCAGCTGACCATCGAGCGCCGCCAGCGCACTCTGCGCGGCGGCGAGATCGGCCTCGACCCCGCGCAACTCGGCGCGCACCGCGTTCAACTGCGCGGTGATCGACGCCGGCCCGCCGATCAGCTCGGGATGCTCGGCCTCGAACGCGAGGCGGCGCGCCTCGGCCTCGTCGAGTTCCTTCTGCCGCTGCGCCAGCTGCTGGTCGAGGAACGCGATCGTTTCGCGCATCTCCCCGCGGCTCTCGCCGAGGTTCTCCTCGCGGAAGATGTCGATCATCCGCTGCGCGATGTCCTGCGCGAGCTGCGCGTTCTCGCCGTCCGAGAGGTCGCTGCGACCGCTGGTGGCCGTGATGTGGAACACGTTCTTCTCGTCGCCGACGACCTTCACGTCCTCCGCCAGCGCGGCGACCGCACGCTCCATCTGCGCCGGGGTAGTGACCGTGTCGCCGAGCCGCGTCGAACGAATGACCTTCTCGAAGTTGACCGCGCTGGTCAGCGTCTGGCGGATTCGCTCGATGTCGTTCCGCCGGCTCGCCGAGCCGATGCCGATCTGCTCGGCGAGCACGTCGTCGAGCTGCACGTAAAGCCGTGCCTCGGACTGGTAGGTGTTGGGGATCATCGCCACCACCAGCCAGCCGAGCAGGCACACGGCCCAGGCCACCGCCAGCGCCAGCCAGCGGCGGTTCCACACGGTCCACAGGGCCGCGCGCAGCTCTTCGAGGACGAGGTTCAAGCGGGCGGTCCTCTCAGAACATGCTCTCGGGGATGATGATCACGTCGCCCGGGGCGAGCATGACGTTCGCGCGGCTGTCGCCCTTCTTGAGCAGGTCGCCGAGCCGCAGCGCGTACTCGCGCTGCGAACCGCTGGTCTTGTCGAAGCGGATCAGCTTGGCGCGGTTGCCCGAGGCGAATTCGCTGAGCCCGCCGACTGCAATCATCGCGTCGAGCAGCGTCATGTTGGCGCGATACGGCACCGAGGCGGGCTTCTCGGTCGCACCGACGATGCGGACCTGCTGGCTGAAGGTGCCGGCGAATTCGTTGACGATGACGCTGACCAGCGGCTCGGCGATGTACTGCGAGAGCTGCAGGCGAATGTCCTCGGCCAGCATGGTCGGGGTCTTCCCGACCGCGGGCATGTCGGCGACCAGCGGGGTGGTGATCCGGCCGTCGGGGCGGACCTGGACTCGCGCGCCGAGCTCCTCGTTGCGCCAGACGTGGATGGTCAGCTCGTCGAGCGGGCCGATCACGTATTCCTCACCCGGGCCTTCCTGCATCGCGACGAAGCTCGCCGGGGCCAGCTGGGGGCCGTTGCCCGAAGCGCAGCCCGACAGCGCGAGTCCGACGATCGCGCTCGCGGCGATCATCCGGGAAAAAGGACTGGTTCGCATCACGTGCGTCCTTCCGATTGGGTTGCGGCAGCCGTGCACACGGACTCCGTCAGGATCCGTGGCGGGGTCTGGCCGAAAAGCGTGAACATCCCGTTAGCCTTGACGCCAAAAACCGCGGGAAATCGCGACTTTCAGAGGCGTCGTCCCGTTGCGGGACAGCGCGGGGGCAAGGTCTAAACGAGCATCTCGCGGGCCGGGCCCTGACCGAGGAATGCGGAGGGGCTGGCGCTGGCGCCGTAGGCTCCCGCGCAGAAGATGGCGACCAGGTCGCCGACCTCGGCGCGAGGCAGCAACGCCTGGTCGGCCAGTCTGTCGAGCGGGGTGCACAGGCAGCCTACGACGTTCGCTTCCTCGACCGGTTCGGCGCCGTAGCGGGTGGCGATCGCCGCCGGATAATTCCGTCTCACCACGGTGCCGAAGTTGCCCGAAGCGGCCAGCTGGTGGTGCAGGCCGCCGTCGGTGACGAGGAACACCTGCCCGTGGCTTTCCTTGCGGTCGACGATCCGCGCGAGGTACACGCCGGCCTCGCCCACGAGGTAACGGCCGAGCTCGATCGCGAACTCCGTCCCTTCCAGCTCGCCGGGAAGGCGCGTGAACCGCTCGGCAAGCGCTGAGCCGACCGCTGAGACGTCGAGCGGCTGGTCGCCATGAAAATAGGGGATGCCGAATCCGCCGCCCATGTTGAGGTGCGGCAACGCAGCGCCGATCTCTGCGGTCAGACGCGCGGCGAGGTCGAGCACGTTGCCCTGGGTTTCAATGATCGCGGCGGCATCGAGCGCCTGGCTGCCGGTGAAGATGTGCAGGCCGCGCCATGCTGCTCCGGCAGCGATCACTTCACGGGCGAGCGTCGGGACTCGCACCTGGTCGAGCCCGAAGGGCTTGGCCCCGCCGCCCATCTTCATCCCCGAGCCGCGCAGCTCGAAGTCCGGATTGACGCGGATCGCCAACTGCGGCGTCACTCCGAGACGATCGGCGATCGCCAGCGCGCGGCGCGCCTCGGCCTCGGATTCGAGATTGAGCGTCACGCCGTGGCCGATCGCGGCTTCGAGCTCGGCATCGCGCTTGCCCGGCCCCGCGAAACTGATCCGCCCCGGCACCTGCCCCGCCTGCAGGGCCAATTCGAGCTCGCCGGCCGAGGCGATGTCGAACCCGTCGACAAGGTCGGCCATGAGGGCGAGCAGCGGCCCGAAGGGATTGGCCTTGACCGCGTAGTGAATCCGCAGCTGCCGGGGCATCGCCTCGCGCAGCGCCGTCACACGCTGCCGGATCAGGTCGGCCGAGTAGACGAACAGCGGCGTCCCGCCCGCCTCGTCCACGAGTTCGCTCGCCTTGCGCCCGGCGACCGCCAGTTGACCGTCGACCGCGACATATCCGGGGGGGATCGGCCCGAGCGGCTTCACGCAGCGGCCTCCGCGTGCAGCGCCGTGCGATCGATCTTGCCGTTGGGATTGAGCGGCATGCGCTCGACCCAGCGGATCACCTGCGGCTGCATGAAGTTGGGCAGCTCACGCTTGAGTGCGGCCCGCAGCGCCTCCTCGTCGCCCGTGCCGCGCACGACCAGGTGAACGGCCTGACCGAGCTCGGGATCGGGCACGCCGATCGCGGCAGCCTCGGCAACGAGCCCGGTCGCGAGCGCGGCTTCCTCGATTTCCTGCGGACTGATGCGGTTCCCGGCACTCTTGATCATCGCGTCGCGACGGCCGACGAAGTAGAGCAGGCCCTCGGCATCGCGCGTCACGCGGTCACCGGACCAGACCGCCGTGCCGCCATACTGCGAAACCGCCGGAGCCGGCCTGAACCGCTCGGCGGTCCTGGCCGGGTCGTTCCAGTACCCTTGGGCGACGAGCGGGCCGCAGTGGACCAGTTCGCCCTCCTCGCCTGGCGCCGTGACGTCACCGTCGTCCCCAATGACGAGGATTTCGGCGAACGGGATCGCCCGGCCCATCGAGGTGGGATGCGTGTCGACCAGCGCAGGGTCGAGATAGGTCGAACGGAAAGCCTCGGTCAGGCCGTACATCGGGAACAGGCGTGCCGCAGGGAAAAGCGCGCGCAGCTTGCGTACGAGCTCCACCGTCAGCGCTCCGCCGCTGTTGGTCAGCCGCCGCATGGGCGCCACCGCGTCGGAGGGCCATTCCTGCTCGACCAGCTGGACCCACAGCGGCGGCACGGCGGCGAGCGTCGTGACGCCGTGGCGGGCCGAAGCCTTGATCACGTCGCGCGGAGCCAGGTAGTCGAGCGGGACCGCGCAGCCGCCCGCGTACCAGGTCGAAAGCAGCTGGTTCTGGCCGTAGTCGAAGCTCAGCGGAAGCACCGCGAGAGTGACGTCATCGTCAGCGAGGCCCAGGTAGTGGGCCACGCTGACGGCGCCGAGCCACAGGTTGGCGTGGCTCAGCATCACACCCTTGGGGCGGCCGGTCGACCCGCTCGTATAGAGAAGCGCGACAAGCGCGCCGGTATCCGCCTGCGAGGGCGGTGCAATCTCGCAGGCCCTGGATGAGCCAATCACGTCACCTTCCTCGAAGGCGCAGCAGGATTCGGGAATATCCCCCTGTTCGAGCGTGGAAAGACGCCCGGAATTGGCGATCAGCAGCCGCGCTTCGCTGTCGGCCAGGATATGTGCCGCCTGGGCACGCTTGAGCAGCGGGTTGATCGGTACGTGGACAAGCCCCGCGCGCGCCGCGGCAAGCGGCATCAGGCAGGTCAACTCGCCCTTGGCAGCCCAGGTGGCGACGCGCGCGCCCTTCTCCGGAACCTGCGCTGCGAGCCATGCCGCAAGCTGTCCGACACGGGTTCTTAAGCCCTTCCAGCTAAGCGTCTCGCCGCGCAGGATCAGCGCCGGAGCCTCATCACGCCCGCGTTCGGCGAGATGATCGAGCGGACGGGGAACGGGATCGGGCGCAGGCATCGAAGTCCATGGAAGCGGCGTAGTGGCGGAAGTCAGCTATCACGAGACGGTTAACGTTCTGCAAGGCTTGCCTTTCACCGGGCGCGGCCCGTTCGCGCGACCCGAGTGGTTCGCCCTGCTCGAGCAGTCGGGCATGCGCCCGCTGGTCGCGCTGGTGCGCGAGGGCCCGGAAGCGCTTGCCCTGCCCCTGGTTCGCAGCGACGGCGGCCTCGAACCGCTGAGCAACTGGTACGCCTTCACCTGGACCGAACTCGCCACCGGCAATGCTCCGCGCGAAGCGCTGCTCGCGCGCCTCGCCCGCGATCTTGGGTCACAGGCTTCGCGCGTCACGCTCAGCAAGCTGCCCGACGAGAACGGCTGCGCGACGCGCCTCGAGCGCGCGTTCCGCGAGGCTGGATGGATCGTGCTGCGCGAGCCATGCGACACGAACCACGTCCTGCCGGTCGCCGGGCGCAGCTACGCGGAGTACCTGGCCGCGCGCCCGGGGCCGCTGAGGACGACGCTCAAGCGCAAGGCGAAGAAGGTCCAGGTGGAAATCCTGACCTCATTCGAGGTCGGGGCCTGGGAAGCCTACGAGGCCGTTTACAGCGAAAGCTGGAAGCCCGCCGAAGGCGATCCTGCATTGCTGCGCCGGTTTGCCGAAGCCGAAGGGGCGGCCGGGCGGCTGCGGCTCGGCCTCGCGCGCCACGAGGGCGCTGTCATTGCCGCACAGGTATGGACGGTCGAGGACGGCACCGCCTACATTCACAAGCTCGCCCATCTGGAGAGCGCACGGCCGCTGTCGGCAGGTACGACGCTCAGTGCCGCGCTGTTCGAGCATGTGATCGACCGCGACCGCGTCGAATGGGTCGATTTCGGCACCGGAGACGACCCCTACAAGCGCGACTGGATGGAGCAGGTGCGGCCGCGCTGGCGGCTGGACTGCTTCCGTCCCGGCAACCCGCGCAACTGGTTCGCGCTGGCCAAGGGGCTCGCGCGCAAGCTTGTTTCACGACGCGCCGCTGGCTAGGGGGCGGCGCGAACGAGGGGCCGACCGATGACGATTTCCGTGGGCGAACAATCCGAAACCGACACCATCCTGCGGCAGGTGCTGCAGGACGTGCTCGGCCTCGCACCCGAGCGAGCCGCGGCCTTCACCGCCGATAGCGGGCTGTTCGGCCACCTGCCCGAACTCGATTCGATGGCGGTCGCCGGCCTGCTGACCGAAATCGAGGACCGGCTCGGAATCATCATCGAGGACGACGAGGTCGATGGCGAGATGCTCGAGAGCTACGGCGCGCTGCTTGGCTTCGTCACGGCCAAGCTCGGCGGCTGAGCCGCGGTGATGATCGCCGCCTGGCCTGGGCCCGGGGGCCGGGAATACACGGTGGCGATCGACCGGGGGCGCGAGAAGCGCGTCCTCGTGCTGCCGGCGCTGTTCGACGAGGGCAACAAGCTGCGCCACTTCACGGTCGAGCTGATGCGCCGGCTCGATGCAGCCGGAATCGATTCCTTCCTGCCCGACCTGCCCGGCTGCAACGAGAGCCCGGCCGCGCTGGAGCACCAGACCTTGGCCGGCTGGCGCGAGGCCGCCGAGGCAGCCGCCCGCTACTTCGAGGCGACGCACGGGCTGTCGATCCGCGCGGGGGCGCTGTGCGAGCCGGACACCCTGCCGATGGTGCGCTACGCGCCGACGACCGGCCCGGCGCTGCTGCGCGGCATGCTTCGGGCGAGGGTGATCGCGAGCCGGGAGGCCGGGATCGACGAGGATCGCGACGTGCTGCTCGAGCATGGCCGGAAGGCGGGACTTGACCTCGCCGGCTATCGCCTCGGCGCCGAGCTGATCCGCGAGCTCGAGGCTGCCGAGCCTTCGGGCGGCGCAGCCTTGGCCAACATCGCCCAGGCCGACGTCGGCGGACCGGGACTGTGGCTGCGCGCCGAACCGGATCACGATCCGGCGCAGGCCGACGCGCTGGCCAGGCTTGTCTCGGGGGCGGTTCGGGGTCCTTCGGCAAGCCCAGGACACTCTGTTGAAGACCCTTCGCTGACCCTGAGCGTGTCCGAGGGGTGTCCTGAGCTTGTCGAAGGACGCTGGCTGACATTCGCGTGCGAGGGCGAGACGCTCGTCGGCACGCTCGACGACGCTCCGAACGACACCGGACTGCTGATCGTCACCGGCGGCAACGAGATCCGCGCCGGCGCCTTTGCGGGCCAGGCGCAACTCGCTCGCAGGATCGCCGAGGCAGGCTTTCCGGTTTTCCGCTTCGACAGACGCGGCGTGGGCGACAGCACCGGAGATAACCGCGGCTTCCGCGACAGCGGTGCCGACCTCGCAGCGGCGCTCGCTGCGTTCCGCGCGGCGCGTCCAGGGCTTTCTCAGATCGTCGCATTCGGCAACTGCGACGCGGCGAGCGCACTCATGCTGAACCGCGGCGCCGGGTGCGACGCGCTCGTGCTTGCCAATCCGTGGACCATCGAGGGCGACGACGGCACCCCGCCGCCGGCGGCGATCCGGGAGCGCTACGCCGCCAAGCTGCGCGACCCCAGGGAACTGCTGCGACTGGCGACCGGCAAGGTTTCGCTGCGCAAGCTCGCAGGGGGACTCGCCCGCGCGCTGCGCCCGGCCGCACCCCCGAGCAGCCTGGCGGGCGAGATGCGCGACGGGCTGGCGGAGTTCACCGGCCCTGTACGGATCCTCCTCGCCGGCCGCGACCGGACCGCGCAGGCGTTCGAGGCATCGTGGGATGCAAGCGATCCGCGGATCGACCGCTACCCCGCCGCCAGCCACGCCTTCGTCGAGCCCGACGCAGGTGAATGGTTGTTCCAGCAGGTCCGGCAGGCGCTGTCCTCGACCCACGCCTGAGGCTGGCCGTCACTTCACGAACAGGCTGGCGAGTTCGACATGCGTCGACCAGCGGAACTGCCCTACCGGGCGCAGCTCGGCGAGGCGGTAACCCGTGTCGGCCAGCAGGCGCGCGTCGCGGG
Source organism: uncultured Sphingomonadales bacterium (assembly GCA_937898525.1). Classification (GTDB taxonomy): domain Bacteria; phylum Pseudomonadota; class Alphaproteobacteria; order Sphingomonadales; family Sphingomonadaceae; genus Croceibacterium_A. Next base: position 59,435 of record CALCBC010000066.1, on the reverse strand, counting down.
CCCAGCTCGACGGGTTGCAGCTGACGTAGGCGATGCGCGGAACCTGGCTGGCGGCGAGCTGAATCACCTGCTCCCGCGCGCCCGCCCGCGGCGGATCGAGCACGACGGCATCGAACCTGGAAAGCTCGTCGGGCTGCAGCGGGTTGCGGAACAGGTCGCGGTGCAGGGGCTCGACCGGTACCTGCGCACGGGCCGCGGCGGAGCGGCAGGCAAGATGGGCGTCGCGCGCGGCCTCGGCGGCGGTCACGCGCGCGGATCCGGCGAGCGCGAAGGCGAAAGTGCCGAGGCCGGCGAACAGGTCGGCGACACTGCTGCAGCCAGCGAACCACTCGCGCACCGCAGCAACCAGCACCGCTTCACCGTCGGCGGTGGCCTGAAGGAACGCGCCCGATGGAAAGTCGACCGGCACGCCCGACAGCGTCACGGTCAGCGGTTCGGGTTCCCAGAACGCCTCGGGGCCGTAGCCCTGGTCGAGCGTCAGGCGCGCGAGGCCGTGATCGCGGCAGAAGTCGAGCATCGCCTCGGTCTGCTCGAGACCCTCGAGGGCGAGTCCCTTGATCGCGCAGTCCACGCCTCGATCGGCCAGGGCGAGGTGGAGTTCCGCCTGGTACCGTTCGCGCCGGGGCGCGAGCAGCTTGCGCAGCGGTTCGACCAGCGCGAACAGCTCAGGCGCGAGGACGTGGCATTCGCGCATGTCGACCACCCGGTGCGAGCCGGCTTCGTTGAAGCCGATCAGCGGGCGTCCGCCGCCATTGACCGCGCGCAGCGTCGCCCGGCGCCGGGTACGCGGAGGCGAGAGGTGTGCCGGCGCCACGCGCGCGGGCGTCAGCCCCTGCCCTTCGGCCGCGTTGAGCACCCGATCGCGGACGAAAGCCGCCAGCGACTGCTCGTCGAGATGCTGAAGCTGGCACCCCCCGCAACGGCCGAAATGGCGGCACGGCGGCTCGACGCGGTGCGGCCCGGGTTGCAGAGCGCCGTCGGCGAGCACCACGTCGCCCGGCGCGGCGAGCGGCACATGGCGGCCTGACGCGGTGACGCCATCGCCCCGGGCGGCGACGCGGACGATTTCCTCGGATTCGCTCACAGCGCGGCGGCGTAGGCCTCGGACACGCGCTGCGCCAGTTCCGAGGCGACGAAAGCCGGACCTGCCAGCCTGCCCGCCTCGACGTGCAGCCAGGCGCCCTCGCAGGCCGCGCGCCAGGGGTCGCGGGTCGCCGCGAGGCGACTGGCGACAATGCCCGACAGCACGTCGCCGCTGCCGCCGACCGAGAGCCAGCTCGTCGCCGAGCGCAGGAAACCGACCCGCCCGTCCGGAGCCGCGATCACGCTGTCGGGCCCCTTCGAGATCACGACCGCGCGCGCCGAGCGGGCAAGCGAGAGCGCCTGTTCGACCTTGGCCTGCTCGGCGAGACCGAAGCTGCGGGCGAGCGACGCCATCTCCCCTGCGTGCGGGGTAAGGACCAACGGGGCGTCGAACCCCGACAAACGTTCGGGTGTCAGCAGCGCGAGCGCATCGGCATCGATCACGCTCGGCCGGCGGGCCGCGAGGACCGTCTCGAGGCGGGCTCGCGCCTTGTCGTCGCGCCCGAGACCGGGTCCGACGACGACCGCGCCGGTTCTGCGGTCCTCGAGCAGCTCGGCCAGCGTTTCACTGCGCAGCACGACGTCGGGCGGCAGGGACGGATGGCTGCGTTCGGTCGACAGCCGCACCGCGCCGGCACCGGCGTGCATCGCCCCCTGGCAGACCAGCTGTGCGGCCCCGCTCATCGGCCCTTCGACGACCAGCACGAGGCCGCGGGTATACTTGTGATCGGTGCGCCCCGGCGCGGGCAAGCTCGGCCGGCCGACCATCTGCGCCGCCCCGGCGACCGGCTCGACACCGATCGGGACCAGGCGGATCTCTCCGATCAGGTCCATCGCCGGCATCAGCGCGTGTGCGGGCTTCCACGCCCCGAGCGCGACTGTGAGATCGTAGCGCGGCAGGCCGTCGTTGAGCGCTGCCCCCGTATCGCTGTCGATTCCACTTGGAACGTCGACCGCGACGCACAGGGCATGCCGTGCTGCCTCGGCACGAAGCTGGGCGAACAGCGGCCCGGAAAGCGGCCGGGTGAGCCCGCTACCGAACAGCGCGTCGACCAGCACGCCCCCGCGCCCCTCAGCCTCGACCTCCCCCCCCCACGACGCGCGAGCCGCCTTCGCCGCGGCGGTACCGGGCTCCATCGGCGCAACGACGGTCACCTCGAGCCCCCGGCGGCCCAGTTCGCGCGCAATCACGTAGCCGTCGCCGCCGTTGTTGCCCGGCCCGCACAGCACGGTCACGGGGCGGCCGGCAGCGATACGGTACACCCAGTCGGCCACGCCCTTCCCGGCACGCTCCATCAGGCTCTCGACGGTCTCTCCGCCGTCGATCAGCGCCTGTTCGGCCGCGCGCATCTGCGCCACGGTGAGGACCTGGATGTCAGGAGTCGTCATCGACCAGGGCCGGATCGAGCCGGTAACGGTCCGAGCCGATCGTCACCTCGAGCCAGTCGCCGCTGCGCAGCACGGCGGGCTCGAGCGTGCCGTCCGCGGCGACGAGACGCCCCTCGGGCATCACCTCGAAGCGACGGAAACCGCCGTCGGCGTGGCGAACGACGAGGACCGGGGTACCGTCGACCGAGAGGCGCTCGGCGGTGCAGTCCGGGGTGAAGCCGAGCGCGCCATTGACGGCGCACTCGACGGCTGCGGAAGGTTCCCGCGACGCGTCGGGGGCTTCGCCCGCGCTTTCCTGCCGCGAACAGGCCGCCAGCACTGCGAGGACGAAAGCGACCGTTCCTGCGCGCCCCAGCAGCCTTCTGCGACGGTCAGATATCGGCGTAGACATGCGTTTCGGCCGCGGCACCCGGATGCGTCACGGCACCCTTATAGGCCGGGCCCACGGTCTGCGCATAGCGCCACAGGGCCCCGGCATTGTAGTCGTGCCCTCGCGGCTTCCATGCCTTGCGCCGCTCGGCCAGCGTGGCCTCGTCGACCTCGAGCTCGATCGTGCCGGCCTCGGCGTCGATCGCGATCATGTCGCCGTCCTCGACCAGCGCGATCGGCCCGCCCTCCGCCGCCTCGGGGCCGACGTGGCCGATGCAGAACCCGCGCGTCGCGCCGGAGAAGCGGCCGTCGGTGATCAGCGCCACCTTCTCGCCCATGCCCTGCCCGTAGAGCGCGGCGGTGGTGGCGAGCATCTCGCGCATGCCCGGACCGCCCTTCGGGCCCTCGTTGCGGATGACGACGACGGCGCCCTCGCGGATCTGGCGCGCCTCGACCGCGGCGAAGGCGTCTTCCTCGCACTCGAACACCTGGGCCGGTCCGCGGAACTGCAGCCGCTTCATGCCGGCGACCTTGACGATCGCCCCGTCGGGCGCGAGCGAGCCGCGCAGCCCGACGACCCCGCCGGTCGGGGTAATCGGCGCCTTCGCGTCGTAGATCACCTTCTGGTCAGGGTTCCAGGTGATCTCCTCGATGTTCTCGCCGAGCGTCTTGCCCGTCACCGTGAGCGGCTCGGGATCGATCAGGCCCGCGGCGAGCAGTGTCTTCATCACCATGTAGACGCCGCCGGCCTCGTGCATGTCCTTCGCGACGTACCTTCCACCCGGTTTCAGGTCAGCGATGTAAGGCGTTGACTTGAATATCTCAGCGACGTCGAAAAGGTCGAACTCGATGCCGCACTCGTGCGCCATGGCCGGCAGGTGCAGCGCGCCATTGGTGGAGCCGCCCGTCGCCGCAACGACGCGAGCCGCGTTCTCGAAGGCGGCGCGTGTACAGATGTCGCGCGGGCGCAGGTTGCGTTCGAGCAGCGCCATCACCTGCCGCCCCGCCGCCCGGGCGATCTCTTCGCGCGACTTGTAGGGAGCCGGAGCCATATTGCTGTTGGGTAACGACAACCCTATCGCCTCGCCGACGCAGGCCATGGTGTTGGCGGTGTACTGACCACCGCACGCGCCGTGCCCGGGGCAGGCGGCCTTCTCGATCGCCGACACTTCCGACAGCGGACAGGCGCCCGAGCTCCAGCGGCCGACGACTTCGAATACGTCCTGGACCGTCAGGTCGCGGTCCTGGTAGCGACCCGGCAGGATCGAACCGCCGTAGACGAAGATCGACGGCACGTTGAGCCGCAGCATGGCCATCATCATGCCCGGCAGGCTCTTGTCGCACCCGGCGAAGCCGACGATCGCGTCGTAACAGTGCCCGCGGACCGAGAGCTCGATCGAGTCCGCGATCACTTCCCGGCTGACGAGGCTCGAACGCATGCCCTGGTGGCCCATCGCGATGCCGTCGGTCACGGTGATGGTGTTGAACCGCCGTGGCGTACCTCCACCTTCCTTCACGCCCTCGCGGCAGATGTCGGCCTGGAAGTCGAGCGCGGTGTTGCAGGGTGCACTGTCGTTGCCAGCCGAGACGACCGCGACGAACGGTCGGGCAATGTCCTCCTCGGTCATGCCCATCGCGTAGTAGTAGCTGCGCTGCGGCGCCTTTTCAGGGCCGACCGAAACGTGGCGGCTGGGCAGGCGGGACTTGTCGAAACGGTGAGTCATCGGGCTTCCACAGGCATGAATGTTACATGGCCCGCGCCTTCGCGGGGTTGGCGGCGCGGGTCAAGGACTGCTTTCGTCGACCGTGCGGCCGGCGCTAGAGCGCGATCGCCACGGCATTCGCGATTCGTACCAGCCGCTCGGCCCAGAGCGCCTGCCCTTCCGCTCCTGCGATCTGGTCTTGCCGGACCTCGACGCCGAGGTAGGGACGCCCCTCCGCCTCGGCATGCCGGTTCATGGACGCATTGAGCAGGGTGCCCGAATAGGGCTGCTGGTCGCCGACCACGAGCCCCTCGGCCTCGAGGAGCGGAATGGCGAGCCGCGCGGCGCGATCGTCGGTGTTGTAGAGGACGCCGACGTGCCATGGACGAGCCTCTTCGGGCTGACTCTTGAGACTCGGTGTAAAGCTGTGCAGCGACAGGATCAGCGCCGGAGGCGCTGCGTCGAGCAGCGCCGCGAGCGCTTCATGATAGGGGCGATGGAAGCGCGCCAGGCGTTCTTCGCGCCCCTCGATGTCGAACAGGTTGCCGGGAATCGCATACCCGTCACTCGAGTGCGGGATTACCGCGGGAGCCTCCTCCTCGCGGTTGAAGTCGCACACCAGCCGGCTGACGTTGCCGAGAAAGGCGGCGATGCCCCGGGTCCGGGCCATGCGGGCCGCCACCTCGGCGACGCCGATGTCGATCGCGACATGTTCGGTCAGCAGCGCGGGATCGATCCCGAGGTCGATGTCAGCCGGAACGCGATTCGAGGCATGGTCGGACACGACGAGGATTCCGCCGAAACGCGGTTCGCCCACGATGCGGTAGGCCTCGAATTCGATTTCAGAACTCATCTCAAGTTGCCCTGCATCTGCCACCACCCCGGATGCGAAGAAGCCAGCTCTTCTGCGGCCTTGCGCATGACGTCATGACGCCGGAACAGGGCGAAGCAGGTCGCACCCGAGCCGCTCATCCTCACGAAGTTCGCCCCGGTTTCGCGCAGGGCCTCCAGCACTTCGCCGACGGTGGGACAGAGCGCGATCGCCGCGCGCTCGAGATCGTTGCGTCCTTCAGCAGCGATCACCGAGGCAGGGCCCGACGGAAGCGGACCGCGGTCCTCTCCGTCCCAGGCCGCGAAGACCGGCCCGGTCGACAGCGGCACGCGCGGATTGACCAGCAACACACCGGCTCCTGCGAGGTCGTTCTCGGCCGGTTCGAGCTCCGTGCCCGTGCCGCGCCCGATGCAGGCGACGCTTTCAACACAGGCCGGTACATCCGCCCCCAGCCGGGCCGCGCGATCGCGCCACTCGTCGGGCAGGCCGTGGGCGGCCTGCACGAGACGGAACACCGCGCCGGCGTCGGCCGAGCCTCCACCGAGGCCGGCCGCGACGGGCAACGCCTTGTCCAGCGTGATCGCAAGGCCGTCGCGGCGCGGCAGGACGGCGAGCGCTTCCATAACGAGATTATCAAACGGATCAGATAGTTGATCGGCAAATTCGCCGACTACCCGCAGCTCGTCACGGTCCGCTTTGTGGGCCGTCAGCCTGTCGCCCGCGTCGACGAAAGCGAACAGCGTCTCGAGTTCGTGATAGCCGTCAGGGCGACGGCGCCTGACATGCAGGGCGAGATTGATCTTGGCGTAAGCGGTCTCGGCGAGCATTGGTCGAGGCTTAGCGGCAGCCGCACCTCTTGCGCTACGACAATATGGGCGAGGTCTCGCGTTCGTATTCCGCCAGGAAAGGCTCCAGCCACGGCTTGTAGGGCTGCGCCGACCCTATGGCCGCGCGGTTGATCGGCCGGCGCACCTGCATGACGCTCGACGTCGCTACCACCCGGCGATTCTCGTGCGGCGCGAAGACCTGCGGCTCTTCATCGAGATGGCAGTGCGCGAGGATCCGACGAATCCACGTCTCGGGATCGGACACCAGACCCTCGTACGGGACTGTCAGCAGCCGATCGCCGAGAATCGCCTGCCAGCGCGCGAGCAACGCATCCTCGATCCGGAAGTGGAAGGCGAGGTCCTCGAGGTCGTAGCTCCACGGGAAGTTGCCGAGGAAGAACGTCTTGAAGCACGACCACGCGCAGTCGAGCGGATCCCGGCGCAGCCAGATGAGGGGCGCCTCGGGCAGGATTGCGGCGGCAATCCCGAGCACGCGGCCGTTGCCGACGGTCTTGTCGACCACGCGTCCCTTTCCGGGGAACCGCTCCTCCATCCAGTGTCGCCAGAGCCGCGCAGCTTCGACGATACCGCACTTCCCGAGGTACGCCTCGAGCGCCGCCCACGAAAGGCCGCGAATGTCCTTCACGAACAGCCCGAGGCGATTGATCTCCGCTCCGTCGCCGACGGCGCTGTGAGACGTCAGGATCTGCTGCACCAGGGACGTGCCCGACCTCGGCAGGCCGGTCACGAAGATGGTGCCGCTCGTGTCTTCCGTCTGCCGGCCCGCGATCGCGCCAAGGCTCTCGGGAGTGTACCCTTCGACCGCTTCGTGGGCGATCTTGAGGTCCCGCTCGCGATCATACGGTCGTGTCGAGCGGATATGCCTGCCGGCTTCGGCATACGCTTCGAAGGCCCGTGCGCGCTCCCCCAGATCCTCGTAGGCCTTGCCCAGGGCGAAGCCGTAGACTCCGCGGGTGGCGGGATCCGCGGACTCGACCGCCCGCCTGGCGCCCAGCAACAGCCTCACGAGCTCGGGCTCGGAGGCGAAATCGACCAGCTTCGCCAGCGTTTGCCAGGTCGGGGCCGACGTCGGCCGCATGCGCACTGCGCGCTCGAGCAAGCTGCGCGCCCCCTCGACATCGCCTTTATGCAAGGCGGCCGTGCCCTTGCTGTGCGCGAGCGACACCGGATCGGACCCGGCAGCGGGAAGCGCGTCCATGACCGCGTAGCACTCATTCCATGCGCCGATGTGAGCGAGCAGTCCGGCCGTGCGATGCGCTGCAACTGTGGGATCGCGGGCGCTGCTTTCAAACAGCGCGATGGCGGCTCGAGCCAGCGTCACTTCGCCGTTGTCGGCGGCAATGTAGGCAATCTGCTCCCACTGGTTTCCAAGCGGTGCCCGGCACTCGACGAGCTGGCGGATGGCAAGCACGGTCTGCGCGCGATCGCCCTGCCCCAGCGCACGCTGGAGCCGGTCGACAAGGGCAACCGACGCGGACAGTCCAGTGCCGGGCGTGCCGTCGGTCCCGAAAGGCTTGGACAAAGCTAAACCATTATTTCGTCTTGAATGTTCGGACGCAGAGAGGCGATCCGGCGCGGTGCCGCAACGGACAAAGTGTAGCAAATTGTCTCATCTGAAACGGAAATTGTCGCAGGCTGCGAAGAATCCTGCTTGAAGTCGTTAGCAAAGCAAGCATAATCGTCCGCTGGAGAGGATGCCCCACCACCCGAATAATCATCGGGGGTGGGTTCGACAGGGGGATTTGGGTGCCCATGGCGACCCGGGACTCCGCGCGAAAGGAAGGCGCGACCCCAATTCACATTCAAGCGCAGTTCCTGCGTGACCAGCCAGCGTTCACGCCGGAAGGGCCGATGTCGGGCTTCGCCATCGCTCCCGAGCCGGTGATACCGGTGCCGGGCGCAGCCAGCGGGCGAAAGGGGACCTGGTGCGACGACGATCTCGCACGTGCCATCGGCGCAGCGAAGGAGGCCAGCCTCACGTCCTACCGAGTGGAGATCGCCCCCGACGGGACGATTTCGATCGTGGTCGGCTATCCGGTCGGTGGCGAAGGCGAGCCTTTCGACACGGATCTGTAGCCCGCGTCCTTGCCGGAAGACGCCCTCCTCCGTCGGGGGGATGGACCTGAAACTCGTCGGGGAACGCCGTTTGCCGCGATCCGCGCGGGTCAGTACCGATCGCCGGACTTGTTCCTCACCAACGATGTCATGCTTGCACCAGGTCGGCGTAAGCGTCGACGAAGGGCTGGAGAAACGCGCGATACGGCTCGGCGGCGCCGACCGCGGCGCGGTTGATCGGCCGGCGGACCTGCATGACGCTCGACGTGGTCACCGCGCGGCGGTTCTCGTGCGGCGAGAACGCTTCCGGCTCTTCGCTCAGCTGGCAATGCGCGAGGATGCGGCGGATCCAGCCGGCCGAATCGGCGACGAGGCCCTCGTAAGGTACGACCAGCACGCGATCGCCGAGAATGTCCTGCCAGCGGGCCAGCAGCTCGTCCTCGAGCCTGAAGTGATGGGCGATGTCGGCCAGGTCGTAACTCCACGATACGCCGGCGAGGAAATGCGTCCTGAAGCAGGACCACGCGCAGTCGAGCGGATCGCGCTTGAGCCAGACGATCGGCGCTTCGGGCAACAGCGCAGCGGCGAGGCCGAGATAGCGGCTGGTGTCGGTAGATTTGTCGACGATGCGGCCGCCTCCCGGGAAGCGCTCGGCGAGCCAGTGGTTCCAGACCTGCGCCGCCTCGTCGGGACCGCGAGATTCGAGATATCTGGCCAGCGCCGGCCGCGACGTGCCGCCGATTTCGCGCGCGAGCATGCGCAACCGATTGATCTCGCCCCCGTCGCTGACCTCGCTATGACTCGTAAGGATCTGCTCGACCAGCGTCGTGCCCGATCGCGGCAGGCCGGTGACGAAGATTGTCCGGCCGGTCGGCTCGGTCTGTGCACGCGCAATGGACTCTATGGCCCGAGCATCGTAGCCGCGAACGGCCTCGGCCGCATCGGCAGCGTCGCGCGCGGCATCGTACCCGCCTTCGGCGCGCTTGATCTCGGCGCCTCGAGCGAAGGCCGCGAAGGCCTGCGCAGTTTCGCCAAGGTCGGCGTAGGCCTTCCCCAGGGCGTAGAAGTAGACCGCCCGCGTGGCCGGTGGCGCGGCTTCCATCGCCCGGCCGACCTCGACGATCCACTCCATCATCCGCGGCTCGCGGGCGAAATCCACCAGTGTCGACAGCGGCAACCAGGCGTGCCCGAGATCGGGACGCAGGTGCGCTGCGCGCTCGAGCCGTTCACGCGCCTCGTCCGTCTCGCCGAGGAACAGCGCCGCTGCACCGCGACTGTAGGCGTTGGCTGCGGGATCGGGGACGTCTTCGGGCAGATCCCGGAGAATGGCATAGGCCTGCCTGAGAGCCCCGCCCTGGGCGAGAAGTGCCGCCTGCTGGTAACGGGCCCGCGGGTCGTTGCCGGTCGCCTCGACGTAGAGGGCCATCGCATCGCGCGACAGTCCGAGCTCGCCGTGATCGGCGGCGATGCAGGCAAGCTGCTGCCACTGCGGGCCCATGGGGGCGCGGATTTCGACGAGCTCGCTCAGGCAGGCGACAATGCTGGCACGATCACCCTGCCCCAGCGCACGCTGGAGCCGGTCTGTCAGGGCCACTGCCGCGGCCAGATCCGGGCCGGGCGTGACGTCCGTCCCTGAGGATCTGGACACTCGCAAAACCGTGATTTTCCTACCGTTCCGGCATCCCTGAGAGGGGATGCTGCGGGCGACCGCAATGGTCAAAGTGTAGCAATTTGTCTCGCCGACGTGAAAATTGTCGCGGACAGGCACGATTCCGGCTTGCGGTCCGCCGCCACGCGCTCATACTCGGCTTCAGGAGAGGCAGCCTGATCGCGCCGGCTAAACCAGCGGATTATGGCCAACTAGGGGGATGGGTTGGTCATCGCGACCCGTGCTTCACGACGTGATGGGGGCAAATCCCCGATCCAGATTCGTGCGCAGTTCCTGTGCGACCGGACGGTCGAGGCGCCCGCAGCGCCGCTTTCGGGCTTTGCGATCATTCCCGACGCGGAGGCCTTGCGGCCCGTTGAGGACCCGCCTCGCGGCAGGTCGGACTGGCGGCAACGCGACGCGGAGCGGGCGATCAAGGCCGCGCAGCAGGCCGGGCTGACCAATTACCGCGTCGAGATCGCTCCGGACGGCGCGGTCTCGATCGTCGTCGGCACGTCCTAGGGACAGCCGGGCCCGTTCACATGTTGGGATAGTTCGGTCCGCCGCCCCCCTCGGGCGTCACCCATTCGATGTTCTGCGGCGGATCCTTGATGTCGCAGGTCTTGCAGTGGACGCAGTTCTGCGCGTTGATCACCAGGCGCGGATTCCCCTCCTCGACACCGACCCACTCGTAGACCGCAGCCGGGCAATAGAGGCGCTCAGGCCCGGCGTAGAGCGGCCAGTTGACCTTCAGCGGGACCGCCGGGTCCTTGAGCTGCAGGTGGCACGGCTGGTCCTCTTCGTGATTGGTGCCCGAGAGGAAGACCGACGAAAGCCGGTCGAAGCTGACCAGCCCGTCAGGCTTCGGGTACACGATCGGCTCGTAGAGGTCCGCCCGCCGCGTCGATTCGGCGTCGGTATGATGGCCGAGCGTGACCGGCAGCCGCACCTTGAGCGTGCGCAGCCACATGTCGATGCCGGCCAGCAACGTGCCGAGCGCACCGCCGAACCGGGCGACCAGTGGCTGCGCATTGCGGACCAGCTTCAGTTCGTCGGCGATCCAGCTCGTCCGAACGGCAGCATCGTATTCGGCCAGCTCGTCGTTCGCGCGTCCGGCGGCGATCGCGGCGGCGACGGCCTCCGCGGCAAGCATGCCGCTCTTCATCGCGGTGTGGCTGCCCTTGATCCGAGGTACGTTGACGAACCCCGCGGCGCAGCCGATCAGCGCGCCGCCCGGAAAGGCCAGCCGGGGCACGCTTTGCCAGCCGCCCTCGTTGATCGCCCGCGCTCCGTAGGCGACGCGGCGGCCACCCTCGAGCACCTCGCGAATCGCCGGATGGCGCTTCCAGCGCTGGAATTCCTCGAACGGACTGATCCACGGGTTGGCGTAGTCGAGCCCGGTCACGAAGCCGAGCGCGACCTGGCCGTTCGCCTGGTGGTAGAGGAACCCTCCGCCCCACGCGTCGCGCTCGGCGAGCGGCCAGCCCTGGGTGTGGATCACCTTTCCAGGCTCGTGTCTGGCGGGGTCAACGTCCCACAGTTCCTTGATTCCCAGGCCGTAGACCTGGGGCTGGCAGTCGGCATCGAGCCCGAAACGGGCCTTGAGCCGTTTGGTCAGGTGCCCGCGCGCGCCCTCCGCGAACAGCGCGTACCTGGCATGGAGCTCGATGCCGGGCTGGTAGTCGGGCTTGTGCGAGCCGTCGGCGGCGACGCCCATGTCCTGCGTGGCGACGCCGATCACCGCACCCTCGCCGTCGAACAGCACCTCGCTCGCCGGGAAGCCCGGAAACACCTGCACGCCGAGCGCTTCGGCGCGCTCCGCAAGCCAGCGGCACAGGTTGCCGAGCGATCCGGTGAAGCAGCCGCGATTGGACATCAGCGGCGGCAGCAGCAGTTCGGGCATCTCCCACTTGCCCGAGCGGGTCAGCACCCAGTGGTGGTTCTCCGTCACCGGGACTTCGGCGAGCGGGCATTCCTCGCGCCAGTCGGGCAGCAGCTCGTCGAGCGCGCGCGGGTCGATCACCGCGCCCGAGAGGATATGCGCGCCGACCTCCGAGCCCTTCTCGAGCACGACGACCTCCAGCGCGGGATCGAGCTGCTTGAGACGGACCGCCGCGGCGAGCCCGGCCGGGCCCGCGCCGACGATCACGACGTCGACCGGCATCGATTCGCGTTCGCTCATGGCCGAGATCCTCGCGGGGGCGCGTGCATCGCGCGGGCTTGATCGCTGCCCGGCGAGAGGTCAAGACCTGCTCCCACGCATGAACCCCCGCCCCGCCCCGACGCTCGCCGAGAGCCTGGCTGCCGCGCAGGAGTGGTGGCGCGAGGCAGGCGTCGACTACGCCTATCGCGACGAGCCGACTCCCTGGCTGGCGGACGAAGCACCGTCGCCGGAGCCGACCGCGCCCGTCGCGGCGCCGCCGGCAACGCCCCGACCGCCCGAGCGGCCGCCCATCGGCGGAGACCGATCGACCTGGCCCGGCGATCTCGCTGCCTTCCGGGAATGGTGGCTCACCGAGCCTAGCCTCGACGAGGGTGGCCTCTATCCGCGAATCGCGCCGCGCGGCGAGCCCGAAGCGGAACTCATGCTGCTGGTGACGATGCCCGAAGCCGACGATCGCGACAGCCTTCTGGAGGGCCCCCAAGGGCGGCTTCTGAACGGGTTCGTGCAGGCCGCAGGCATTACACGAGGTGCGATCGCGCTCGCCTCGGCGCTTCCCCGGCACACTCCGCTGCCCGACTGGGAAGGGCTGTCGGCCAGGGGATACGGTGACGTGCTGCAGCACCTGCTCGCGCTCGTGCAACCGCGGCGCCTGATCGTGTTCGGTCGCGGCATCCTGCCGCTGCTGGGGCACAGTCCGGCGCAACTCGCTCCCGCCGTTAGCGAATTGGCGATTCAAGGCCGCCCAGTGCCGCTGCTGTGGACTTATGCGGCGGAGGCCCTGCTCAAGAGCTCTCGGGACCGCGCTGCTCTGTGGCGACGGTGGCTGGAATGGACGAACGACGAAAGCGCATGAAAGCTGTTCTCGCGTCGCTGGCGACGCTCGCCGTCCTCACCGCCACCCCGTCAGCAGCGCAGACCGCGCGCGAATACTTCGTCGCCCGGACGGCGCGCAACGAAGCACCGCAGCAGCTTTCGCAGCAGGATCGCGAATACTACGCCGCCGTGTTCGCGGCGATCGACCGGAAGGACTGGGACGGGGCCGCTTCGCTGCTGGCGCAGCGCGGCGATGGGCTGCTGCATCCGGTGGCCCGCGCCGAACTCTATCTCGCGGCCGGCTCGCCGAGAGTCGAGCTGCCGCAGATCGAAGCCTGGATGGCGACCGGGCGCGAGCTGCCGCAGGCCCAGCGGCTCGCCCGCCTCGCGCTGAGCCGCGGGGCGACGCAGGCGCCCGACCTGCCCTATGCGCGCGAATTCTATTCGACCGGCAGCATCCCCAAGCGGGCTCGCCCGCGCTCGATCGACGACGGCACGATGCCGGCCACGGTGCGTCAGGCGATCCTCGAACGAATCGACGCCGACGACCCCGACGGCGCGCGTGTGCTGCTTGACGGGATCGACGCTGCACTGAGCCCCGAGGCGCGCGCCGAATGGCGCCAGCGCGTCGCGTGGAGCTATTACATCGAGAACATGGACGCCCAGGCGCTGGTGATGGCGGCGACCGTTTCCGCCGGGAGCGGGCCGTGGGTGGCCGAGGGTGACTGGGCGATGGGGCTCGCCGCCTGGCGCCTCGGCGATTGCAACCAGGCCGGGCAGGCGTTCGAGCGCGCGGCCTACGGCGCGGCCAACCCCGAGCTGCGCTCGGCGGCGCAGTACTGGGCGAGCCGCGCCGCGCTGCGCTGCCGCGATCCGCAGCGCAGCACCGCATTCCTGCGCGCGGCAGCGCAGGCGGACGACACGCTCTACGGAATGCTCGCCGCCGAGCAGCTCGGAGTTGCCCTGCCCCCGCGCGTGGCCAATGCCGACTTCTCTCGCGAGGACTGGCGCCGCATCGGCGGCCACAACAACGTCCGCGTCGCGATCGCACTGGCCGAGATCGGCCGCGACAAGCTGTCGAGCGAAGTCCTGCTGCACCAGGCACGGATCGGCGATCCGGGCGACTACGACGCGCTTTCGCGACTTGCGCGTGATCTCGGGCTGCCGTCGACCCAGCTTTACATGGCTCACAACGCGCCGAGCGGCGGGAGGGCCGACCCGGCCTCGCAATACCCGGCTCCCAAGTGGACTCCGGTCAACGGCTGGCGCGTCGATCCCGCGCTCGCCTTCGCCCACGCACTGCAGGAATCGAACTTCCGCGCCGAGGCGGTCAGCCCGGCACGGGCACAGGGGCTCATGCAGATCACCCCGATCACCGTGCGCGAGCACGCGCCGCGGCTCGGCATGAGCGCGAGCCAGGTCGACATCTTCGACCCGGCGGTGAACCTCGCGTTCGGCCAGCAGAATCTCGAGATGTTGCGCGACAGCCCCGCGACAGGCGGTGCTCTTCCCAAGATCATGGCCGCCTACAACGCCGGGCTGACCCCCGTCACGCGCTGGAACTACGAGATCAACGACCAGGGCGACCCGCTGCTGTGGATGGAATCGATTCCCTATTGGGAAACGCGCGGCTACGTGGCGATCGTGATGCGCAATTACTGGATGTACGAGCGGCAGGCGCGTGCTGCCTCGCCAAGCCGGACGGCGCTGGCCCAGAACGCCTGGCCGGCCTTTCCCTCCGCTGACGAAGCCGGCAGCGGGCGCGTCTATCTCTCGGCCGAGGCGGACTGATGGCGATCGACGAAAGCCGCGAGTTCAAGCCGATCGCGATCGCCCTCCTCACGGTATCCGACACGCGCGGCCCGGACGAGGATACCTCGGGCGACATTCTCGCCGAGCGCATCACGGCCGCCGGGCACCGTCTCGCGGCCCGGGCGATCGAAAAGGACGACGTCGAAGCGATCACGCGGCGGCTCAACAACTGGATCGACGATCCGGCGATCGACGCGGTGATCTCGACCGGCGGCACCGGGCTCACCGGCCGCGACGTGACGCCGGAAGCGCTCGACCGGGTCAAGGACAAGGACATCGAGGGTTTCGGCGAGCTGTTCCGCTGGATCAGCTACCAGACCATCGGCACCAGCACCGTCCAGTCCCGCGCCTGCGCGGTGGTTGCGCGGGGGACTTACATCTTCGCGCTGCCGGGCTCGAATGGCGCGGTGAAGGACGGCTGGGACCGGATTCTCGCCGAGCAGCTCGACAGCCGCAACCGGCCCTGCAACTTCGTCGAGCTGATGCCGCGGCTGCGCGAACGGTAGCGGCTCAGCCGCACAATCCCTGCAGGAACCAGTCGGGGATCCCGCCGCGGCCGTCGCCGATCAGGCCGGCGCGGTAGATCCAGTAGCGACGGCCTTCGCGATCCTCGATCCGGTAGTAGTCGCGCAGCCGCGTACTGCCCCTTTCCCGCCACCATTCGGGAGCGATCCGCTCGGGCCCCTCGACGCGAACGACTTCGTGGAGGCCGCCGCGCCAGCGGAACTGCCGCGGATAGCCATCGGGCGTGGCGTAGAGCACGGCGATCGGCTCTGCGCGATCGAGCAGCTTGAGCGGCCGGGCATGGAACTCCAGCACCTCCTGCGAGGCCGGCTCAGGCTCGAGCGCGCGCTGCCAGCGCTGGGCCCGTTCGGGCAGGTGGCTGGCGCGGGGAACCGGCCTGCGCACCGCGTCGGGTCCGAGGCGCGCGGCAAGACGGTCGAGGCAGACGGCGAGCGAGGTGCCGGGCGCCTCCGCAGCCGCAAGATCGGCCTGGTCAGCCGCGAGCGGCTCGGTCCAGGCGGCGCGCAGGCGCACCAGCTCGATGCCGAAGCCCGCCTCGAGATCGTCGAGCTTGGCCGCGAACAGCCGGGCGACGTGCCCCGGTTCGCGGGTCGCAGCGGCAAGCTCGAGGGTGCGGAACGCCGTCTCCCCATCGACGCGCCACAGGCCGAGCTCGAGCCGGCGCGCTCCCTCCCTGCGCCGTTCCAGCTCGCGAGCCATGTCTATCGCGAGATCAGCCACGACACGGTCGAGCGGCTCGCGATGGCGGATTGGCTCGAGCAGCCGACGCTGAACCAGCGCCGGCGGCACCGCCACCACCGGCAGCAGCGGCTCGGGCGTGCGGCCGAGCAACTGGTCGAGCCGCAGCAGCGGGTTGGCTTCCGCCACGCGATCGCGGAAGCGGCGCTTGAGCGCGTCGCGGTCGATCCCGGCGAGATCGCCGATCCGCCTGAGCCCAAGCCGGCGCAGCACCAGCAGCACCTCGGGATCGAGCCGCAGGGCTGCTACCGGGAGCCTGGCGAGCCGGGCCAGCACGTCCCCGCCGGGCTCGAGAATCGCCCGTTCGGGCCCGTGATGCGCGAGTGCCCAGGCAGCCCCCGCGGTTGGCGCAATCGCCAGCCGCGCGGTGAAGCCCTGCGCGGTGAAGCTGGTCTCGGCATCGGCCAGCAGCTCCGGTTCGCCGCCGAACAGGTGCGCAACCGCCCTGACGTCGACCAGCAACCCGTCGGGCGGGTCCACTGCCGCCCACGGCCCCCAGCGCTGCGCCCACACCGCCAGTCGCCCGAGCAGCGTCCGGTCGCCTTCGGGATCAGCCGGCGCAACCCTCAGAGCGGGGCACAGCGTGCGCGCATCGGCCAGCCGCATGCCGGGCCGCGCCCCGGCCTCGAGGCCGGCGTCGTTCGCGGCCTCGATCCGCGGTCCGTGCGCAGTCTCGGCGATCAGCGCGAGCGGCACGGCATCGGCGCCCTCGCCCTTCGCGCAGCCTTGCAGGCGCCGCCAGCGATCGATCGCCAGCCGCGGCAACCAGACCGCCATGATCCGCGCCTCGGCGAGCTCGGGACGCAGGGTCACAATCCGGCTACCCTTGCCTCCGTTCGGTCGGGGGCTGTCGCTGCACTCGCGATGAGACCCGTCTTCTCGTCGCGATGCAGGATCCATTCGCCGGGAGGGTGCACGCGGGCGCGGAACAGCTCGGCGCGCCAGGCGGGCCGCCCCGGGGCCTGGGCGTTCCAGCGCGGCGGGGGCGAAGGCGCCGCGCGAACCTGCCAGCGCATCCGTGCTGCGGAAAGGTCACGGGCGGCGTCGAGGCGGACAAGGAACAGAGGAGTCCCATGCCGCTCCGCCGCGAGCGCGAGGCGGCGCGAGGCGGTGAAATCGAGCGCTCTCGGGTTACCCGCGATCTCCCCGATCACTCCGGCGAGGTCGCGACAGCGCAGCCCTTCCTCGAGTGCGAACAGCGCGTCCTCGGGCCTGGCGGCGGCGACGTGGATCACCCGCGAGCGCAAGCTTGCCGGCAGGCCGGGACGGTAGGGACGCCCCGTCAGCCGCAGCGCGGCCTTGTCCTGCACCCACAGTAGGCTGCGCGCCTCGTCGGCCGCGGCCGCATCAAGCGCCAGTGCCAGTGCCAGCGCGACGGCGGCACCGCTGCCCTCGTTGCCAGGGGCAAAGATCTCGCTGTGCTGTGCTCCGCCAAGACCCGGTCGCCAGCGCAGCACGCGGGCGTGAGCCGGCAGTCCGCCACCAGTGGGAAAAGAGGACAGGTCCATGACGAATCGACTCCTGTGTTCCCCTTATGTTCCATTCCTCACCCTCGTGCAACGGAACGATCGGCAAGCACCCGACGTTGCCCCGGGAAAGGAGCTTCCCATGACCAACCCCCGCGAACTCAAACAGAAATTCTGGACTGCCCTCGCCGACAGCCCGTTCATCTTCCTCCAGCTCGACAGCGAACCCCACCAAGCCGTTCCGATGACCGCGCAACTCGATCCACACGCCGACGGCGCGATCTGGTTCTTCACCAGCCGTAGCGGGCCGTTCGCAGCCGGCGGCCCCGCCACCGCCACTTTCGCCGGCAAGGGACACGACCTCTTCGCCCGCTTCACCGGCACTCTCAGCGAGGAAACCGACCCCGCACGGCTCGACGAGGAATGGAGCCCGGCGATCGAAGCCTGGTTCCCCGGCGGGCGCGACAATCCCGACCTGCTGATGCTCCGAATGGACCTCGGCGAAGCCGAGATATGGAATGCCGCCCTCGGCATCATCGACACGACCAAGATGCTTCTCGGCTTCGACGTGCGGCAGGATGCCGCCGACGATCACGTCGAGACCACCCTCTGAAGCCGACGGGCGCCCCGATCGGCGGGGCCCCTCCGCAACCGGTCAGGCGCCGGGCCCGCTTCCCGGCGTCTCGATCGGAAAGGCGTGCTCCGTCCCCTCGATATCGTCGACGACCTCGACGATTCCGCGGCCGAGATGGCTGCGGCTGCGGCTGTAGAGAAAGTAGACGACCAGCCCGATCATGGTCCAGATCGGCAGGAACAGCATCGCCGCAGTCGGCAGGTTGAGGAACAGGAACGCGCATCCCGCAATCGTCAGCGGGGCGATGATCCAGACCCCCGGCACGCGGAAGCTGCGCGGGCGGTTCGGATCCCTGACGCGGAGCATCATCACCGCCACGGCGACCATCAGGAAGGCGTAGAGCGTTCCCGCATTGGAAATGTCGGCCAGTTGCCCGACCGGGAAGAACGCCGCGGCAATGGCGACCGCGGTCCCGGTGATCGCGGTGACGACGTGCGGCGTACGGAACTTCGGATGCACGCGGCTCAGGACTTCGGGCAGCAGCCCGTCGCGGCTCATCACGAAGAAGATGCGCGTCTGGCCGAAGATCAGAATCAGGATGACCGACGGCAGCGCGAGGATCGCGGCGATCCCGATCGCGTTGCCGAGCCACGAGAAGCCGAGGACACGCAGCACGTGCGCGAGCGGCTCGTTCGAGCAGACGAGCGCCTCGGCGTGCTCGGGCATCGCGCACTGCCTCGCGAGCTCGGGCGAGCCGGCCTCGAGCGGGACGCCAGGCGCGCCCATGATCGGCTGACCTCCCATCGTGCCGATCGCGCCCGCGGCAACGAGAATGTAGAATATCGTGCAGAACAGCAGCGAGCCGACGAGGCCAATGGGTACGTTGCGCTGCGGGTTCTTGGTTTCCTCCGCCGCGGTCGAGACCGCGTCGAAGCCGACATACGCGAAGAACATCGTCGCCGCCGCGCCGACCGCGCCGACGCCGGTGCCGAAACCGCCGAACACACCGGCAGGCAGGAACGGATTGAACTTGTCGGGATCGAACGCGGCGCTCGTCAGCGTGATCGCGATGAACGCCGTCAGCGCGGAAACCTTGATCGCCACGAGGAAGGCGTTGAACTTGGCGCTTTCGCTGGTGCCGATGATCAGCAGGCCGGTCACCGCGAGCGCGATCACCAGCGCGGGCAGGTTGATCAGTCCGCCCTCGGCCCCGCCGAAGGCCAGCGGCCCGGCGCTGAGCCAGGCCGGCAGGTCTATCCCCAATCCGCCGAGAATGGTGCCGGAGAAATACCCCGACCAGCCGACCGACACCGCCGAAGCGGCGATCGCGTATTCCATGATCAGCGCCCAGCCGACGGTCCAGGCGAAGAACTCGCCGATCGTCGCGTAGCTGTAGGTGTAGGCGCTGCCGGCGACGGGGACCATCGCGGCGATCTCGGCGTAGCACAGGGCCGCGACGATGCAGACCAGCCCCGCGATCGCGAAGGCCAGCATCAGGCCCGGTCCCGCCTTCTGCGCCCCGACCGAGGTAAGCACGAAGATGCCCGTGCCGATCACACAGCCGATCCCGAACAGCGTCAGCTGGAACCAGCCCAGCGTCCGCTTCAGCGACTTCTTCTCCGCCGTGGCCAAGATGGCGTCGAGCGGTTTGACACGACCGAACATGCGGTTCCCCTCATCCCCGAAGTACGCGCGGGCGCACCCGAACCCTGAACTGGTTGCGACGCTAACCGCATTCGCGCGCAAGACAAGCGCGATCGCATCGCTTTGCACAATGCGGCCACGCGCCTAAAAGCCGCGCATGTCCACTACTTTCCAGCTCGACACCTCGACCAGCCGGGCGAACCCCACTCCCCAGCCGATGCGGCGGCTCACCGTTCCCAGGATCCGCCAGCGCAAGGTCGACGGCGTCACCGCCGAGCCGATCGTCATGCTGACGGCCTACACCGCCCGCCAGGCGCAACTGCTCGACGCCCACTGCGACGTGCTGCTGGTCGGCGACTCGCTCGGCCAGGTCATCTACGGGCTGCCGTCGACGGTCCCCGTCACGCTCGAGATGATGGCAAACCACGCCGCGGCGGTCGTGCGCGGCAGCTACCACGCGCTGGTCGTGGTCGACATGCCGTTCGGCTCCTACGAAGCCTCGCCCGAGCAGGCCTTCGCCAGCGCTGCGCAGCTGCTCAAGGCGAGCGGCGCGGCGGCCGTCAAGCTCGAGGGCGGCGAGGCCATGGCCTCGACGGTCGAGTTCCTCGTCCAGCGTGGCATTCCGGTGATGGGGCACGTCGGACTGACCCCGCAGGCGGTCAACGTGCTCGGGGGCTATGGTGCGCGGGGGCGCGCTGAAGCCGAGGCCAACAAGATCGTCCGCGACGCCCGGACCCTCGCCAGCGCCGGGACTTTCGCGATCGTGGTCGAAGGCGTGCTCGAACCTATCGCCGAACAGGTGACGCGCGCCGTGTCGTGCCCAACCATCGGCATCGGCGCTTCGGCTCAGTGCGACGGGCAGGTGCTCGTGACCGAAGACATGCTCGGCATGTTCGAACGCGTGCCGCGGTTCGTGAAGCGATACGAGGACATCGCGGCGCTTATATCGGGCGCCGCGGAACGCTATGCGGCCGACGTGCGTAGCCGTGCATTCCCCGGCCCCGAGCAGACCTACCAGGCAGACTGATCCCTCTCATGCAGCACTACCGATTTTCGATCGTGTTCACGCTCGTCTGCCTCGCGCTGGGGCTATGGTACGGATGGATGAGCACCGGCTCGGTCGCCGGCACGGCGCAGGTGATCTGGATCATCGTCGTGCTCTCGGTGCTGGAGGTTTCGCTGAGCTTCGACAACGCCGTGGTCAACGCCTCGGTACTCAAGGAGATGGACGAGGTCTGGCAGCAGCGCTTCCTCGTGTGGGGCATCGCCTTCGCGGTGTTCGGGATGCGGATCGTGTTCCCGCTGGCGATCGTCGCGATCGCGGCGCACATCGGACCAGTGGAAGCCGTCAGGCTCTCGCTGACCAACCCGGCGGAATACGAACGGATCGTCTCGTCCGCTCACGTGGGTATTGCCGGGTTCGGCGGCGCGTTCCTGGCGATGGTCGGTCTCAAGTTCTTTTTCGATGCTGACAAGGAAGTGCACTGGATCGGCGTGGTCGAGCGCAAGCTCGCCGCGGTCTCGGCGGTCAAGGCGGTCGAGATCGGCCTGCTGCTGCTCGTCCTGTGGGGAATTTCGAACCTGCTTGAGACCGACGAAGCGCTGACCTTCCTGGTTGCCGGCATTCTCGGGATCGTGACGTTCATTGCGGTCGAGGCGATCAACACCGCGCTCGAAATCCACGACGAGCGCCGGCGCATTGCCGGCGCCGCGGTTCGCTCGGGTCTCGGCGGGTTTCTGTACCTCAACGTGCTTGACGCGAGCTTCAGCTTCGACGGCGTGATCGGGGCGTTTGCGCTGTCGAACAACATGGTCGTGATCGCGCTCGGCCTCTCGATCGGTGCGATCTTCGTGCGCTCGATGACCATTCATCTCGTCCATCGCGGCACGCTCGCCGAGTATGCCTACCTCGAGCATGGCGCATTCTGGGCGATCATCGCGCTCGGCGTGATCATGCTTTTCGGCGCAGTCGCGCACGTTCCGGAAGTGGTTACCGGCCTCATCGGCGCGGCGCTGATCGCCCTGTCGTTCTGGTGGTCGGTGCGCCAGAACCGGCGGGCGCCAAACCTCAAGCCGGCGCAGCCGGAGGGCGATTGAGGCGCCCGGCCAGCGGGGCCGAGATCACAAGCTGGAGCAGGTGATAGGTCAGCACGGGCAACAGCAGCAGCCCGGCCACGGCTGGCGGGAAAAGGACGCTTGCCAGCGGCGCCCCGAGCGCGATGCTCTTCTGAGCTCCAGCGAACAGGAACGCGATGCGATCGTCGCGCCGGAGCTCGAGCAGGCCACCGAGCAACCAGGCTCCGACGAATCCGACCACGAGAAAGACGCCGACGAGCGCCAGCAGGACGCCCCAGTCTCCCAGGCCGACCCGTTGCCACAGCCCCTGCTCGACGGCTCCCGAGAAGGCGACGTAGACCGCGATCGCGATCGCCGTGCGGTCCATCCAGGTGGCGATCCGGCGATGATCGCGCACGAGATGACCGGCCCGGCCCTGCACCAGCTGTCCGATCGCGAACGGCAGCAACAGGATCAGCGCGATCCGCTCCAGAGCGGCAAGGTCGAACGGCGCCGCCTCGCTGCCTGCGAGCAGCGAAAACAGCGGCGCGCTGAGAAACACGCCGAGCACGTTGAGCACGGCGGCCGCCACGACCGAGACCGCGACGTTTCCTCCGGCAAGCGAGCTGTAGGCGGTCGCCGATTGCACGGTCGAAGGCAGGATACCCAAGAACAGAAGCCCGAGCGCAACCTGCTGGGGCAGCGCGAGTACCTCGCCCACGCGCGCCAGCCCCCATCCGGCGAAACCCATCGCAAGGAAGCTCCAGAGCGCGAGCGGAGCGAGAAAGCGCATGTGGACGATGCCCCGCAGCACTTCCGCGCGCGGCAGACGCATACCGTTGAGCAGGAACAGCAGGAATATCGCCCCGTTCGAGACGGCCTGCGCCGTAGGGCGGTATTCGGCGGTCACCGGGAGCACCGAGGCGAGCACGATCGCCAGCGCCAGCAGGCGGACCAGCGGGTCGATTCCTCCGGCGATGCGCGCGATCGGCATGGCCGTGCCCTGCCCGCCCCCCGGCGCGCTGTCCAGCGGCGCTAGCGCGCGGCCAACGGCGGCGGGGCCGCGAGCGCCCGCGACTTGGCCAGCAGGATCTCGGCCGCTTGAGGCTCGCTCGCCTCGAGCGTCCGGGCGCGGACTGCAGCGACCCTGCCGTTGCCGCGCTGCAGGCCGTGGGCGCGAAGCGCGGCCTCTCGGGCCGAATCGGCCTTCTCCGCCAGTTCGGCAGTGGCGAGGTCGGCGAGCAGCAGCGGATCGCTTGCGCCAAGCCGCACGGCATAGTCGAGCAGCGCCGCGGCGGCCTCCCGATTCCCGGCCTCCGCCTGCAACCGCCCGAGGAGGATCGCGGCACGACCGTCCCGTGGGTTGCGAACGAGTTCGGCGGCGAGCAACTGCGCCGCCGCCGTGGAATTGCCGAGCTGCCTCAGCGCGACGACGCTGCGCTCGATCAGGGCGTAGTCGATGCGGACAGACGCCGCCTGCGAATAGAATTCCAGCGCCTTCGCCGGATCGCCCGCGAGCAGAGCGACGTCACCGCGCAGCCGGGCCACGTCGGTCGAGCCCGGATAGCGACTCCCGAGACGGGTGGAGAACGCCAGCGCCTCGTCGGCCCGCCCCCCGGCCATCAGCCGGCGCAACCGCGGCACTGCGCTGCCAGCGCTTTCGGATTCGCTCCTCATGCGCCAGAGCGCCAGGTCTCCAGCCGGCCCGACCGGCAAGACGGCGAGGGAAACGGGTCCCCTGGCGGCTGCCCGATCGAGATAGGCGGCAGCATCCTCCCGCCGCCCGAGCTGCTCGAGAGCCCGCCCGACCAGAGTCAGCAGGTACGGCGAAGCGTCGGACCGCGCGGCCAACCCTTCGAACCGCTCGACCACCTCGCCCGCCTCTCCGGCGGCCAGCAGCGCGCGGCCGAGCAGCAGCGTCGCGCGCGGGTTGTCGGGCTGGCTGCGAGCGAGCGCGTCGAACTGCCGCACGGCGAGCGACGCGTTGCCGGTGCGCAGCTCGAGGATTCCCTTCAGCAGCTGCCCGGCGGGCACCGCATCGTAGGCCCCCTCGGTGCGCCAGAGGAGCCGCCTGGCGAGGTTGTCCTCCCCCGCGCGCGCGGCGAGCACCGCCTGCAGGAAATAGGCGCGCGGGTGGCGCGGATCGATCGTGACCATGCGCCGCGCGACCTTCAGCATTTCGCGATTGCGGCCGCTCTCGGCGAGCGACGCGGCGTATTCGCCGAGCAGCCCGAGATCGTCGGGCGCCTGCTCGAGCGCGCGCTCGAACCATTCCGCCGCGGCGCGGACACCCTGCGCGTCCCGCAGCAGCTGGCCGCGGAATTCGAGCGCGCGCGGATCCTTCGGATCGATCGCCACCGCTCGCTCTGCAGCCTCGACCGCGAGCCAGTGCTGGCCGCCAGCATAGCGAAAACGGCCGATATCGACCCAAAGCCGCGCGCTCGCGGGCGGCCGGGCGAGCGCGAGATCGAACGCCCGCGCGGCGGCCGCGAGATTCCCCTCCTGCCACTCCAGGCGCGCCAGCGCATGAAATCCGCGCTGCGCACTCTCCGACGCGAACCGGCCCGGCGCGAGCCATTCCCTCGCGGCCGTGATGTTTCCCAACAGCAGTTCTGTCTCGCCGGCATAGGCCGCGACCTGCTCGCGGGGGAAACCGGCGTCGAGCGCCCGGTCCACTGCAACGTCGGCGGCGATCGCGTCGCCGCGGACGAGGGCCGCGGAGGCGTCGGCCAGATAGTCGGTCCCCGGAGCCGCCGCCAGCGGTGGCCCCAGGGCGAGGGTCGCCGCCGCGACCAACAGCAGACGCAGGTCAGGCCTGAAGACCATACTGCTTGAGCAGATCGTACAGGGTCGGCCGGCTGATCCCGAGCATCTTGGCCGTGTTCGAGATGTTGCCTTCGGTCCGCGCCAGCGCATGGCGGATGACCTTGCGGTCGGCCTGCTCGCGCGCGCTCTTCAGGTTGAGCACCGAGGGATCATCCTCGCTGCCGAGCTGCAAATCGAGATCGGCGGCGGTGACGAGCTTGCCATCGGCCATGATCGCCGCGCGCTTCACGCGGTTCTCGAGCTCGCGCACATTGCCCGGCCAGTTCCACGCGTCGATCGCCGCAAGCGCGTCGGAGGCAAATCCAGTCACCTGCGAGCCCACCTCGCGTGCGAAACGCTTGAGGAACGCCTTGGCGAGCAGCGTCGCGTCGCCGGGCCGCTCGGCGAGCGAGGGGATCCTGACGACGACTTCGGCCAGGCGATAGAAGAGGTCCTCACGGAAGCGGCCGTCGCGGATCATCGCCTCGAGGTCCTGGTGCGTCGCGCAGACGATCCGCGTGTCGACGTCGATCGCCTTGCGCCCGCCAATGCGCTCGATCTGCCGTTCCTGCAGGAACCGCAGCAGCTTGACCTGCAGAGGCAGCGGGATGTCGCCGACCTCGTCGAGGAACAGCGTGCCGCCGCTGGCCTGTTCGATCTTGCCCTCGGTCGTCTTGACCGCGCCGGTGAAGGCGCCCCTCTCGTGCCCGAACAGTTCGCTCTCGAGCAAATTCTCGGGGATCGCCGCGCAGTTGATCGCCACGAAGCTGCCGCTGCTGCGGCCGCTTGCCACATGCAGACCGCGCGCGAGCAGCTCCTTGCCAGTCCCACTCGCCCCGAGCAGCATGACCGAAACATTGGTGTTGGCCACGCGCTCGATCGTGCGCGCGACGCGAACCATCTCGGGAGCCGCGGTGATCAGCCCGCCGAGCACGCGGTTGCCCTCCCCCGCCCGCTCGGCCAGCGCCCGATTCTCGGCCTCAATGCGATGCAAGTTGAGCGCCCGGCGAACGATCAGGCCGAGCTGCTCGATGTCGACAGGCTTCTGGTAGAAGTCGTAGGCGCCGCGTTCGATCGCCTTCAGCGCGCTTTCGCGAGCGCCATGGCCAGAGGCGACGATGACTTTCGTATCGGGCTTGAGCGCGATGATCTCGTCGAGCACGGCGAAGCCTTCGCTGGTCCCGTCAGGGTCCGGCGGGAGGCCGAGGTCAAGCGTGACGACCGGCGGCTCTTCGGCGCGAAGCGCCGCGATCGCGCTGGCCCGGTCGCCGGCGATGATCACCTCGAAGTCGTCGTAGGCCCACTTGAGCTGGGCCTGGAGGCCCTCGTCGTCCTCGACGATGAGCAGCTTGGGTCTGGGGTCGGCCATCACGCCACCTCGGTCCTGTGAGACTGGATTGAACGGATCATGTCTGCGGCTTCGGCGAGCGGCAGCATCACGCGAAACCGGGTTCCGAGCCCCTCGCGCGATTCGACTTCGAGCCGTCCGCCCATCGCGCGGATGAGTTCACGTGCCTCGAAAGCGCCGATGCCGAAGCCGCCGGGCTTGGACGAATGGAACGGCTTGAACAGCCGGGTGCGAATGAACTCCGGGCTCATCCCGGAGCCGGAGTCGACGATCTCGATCACGGCCTGCGCGTCCTCGGCGCGCAGGTCGAGGAATACCGGCATACCTTTCGGGCTCGCCTCGATTGCGTTCTGCACGAGGTGGACCAGGGCCTGTTCCAGCGACTCGCGATAGGCCAGCGCGCGGCACGGATCGCGCGAAATGGCGATCACCTCGTGCTGCGGGGCGTAGCGCCTGGCGATGTTGGCGAGCAGGTCACCGACGGCGACGGGCTGCGGGGCTTCGCCGGCTGGCGAACCGTAGCGCCCGAGCCGCGCGAGCAGCGCCTGGAGCTTCTCCGCGCTGTTACGCAGCGTCAGCAGCATATCCGCGCGAAATTCCGGATTGTCCGCATGCTTCTCGGCATTGCGCGAGAGCAGAGCGAGCTGGCTGGCGAGGTTCTTGATGTCGTGCATCACGAACGCGATGCGCCGGTTGAACTCGTCGAAGCGGAGCGCCTCGCCGAGCGCGTCCTGGCTCGCCTGCTCGGCGAGGTAGCTCGCCAGCTGGCGGCTGACCACGCGCAACAGGTCGAAATCCTCCCAGTCGAGGCGGCGGGCGACCGGTGGGCGTGACAGCACGATCACGCCCACCAGGCGCTCGTAGTGCAACAGCGGCACCATCGCCCGGGCCGACGGCTCATCGCGCACCCAGTCCGGACAGGCTGCCGCGGGTATGCCTTCGACCCGTCCCGAACGCAGATCGTCGAGATCGACAATGAACTGGCTATCCTCGAAGAACCGCTGCCCCTGGGCGCCCAGGGCTTCGGCTGGAACCTCGACGCCGGGCCATTGCCAGCGCGCGCCGAGACCGAGCCCGCCTTCCTCGCGCGGGGTCAGCAGCAGCCCTCCTGGACTGTCGGTGATGTCGGCCGCCGCCTGGACGATCCGTTCGCGCAGCGGCGCCGCCGATGCGCCGGCGCGCCCCATCGTCTCGGTGAATCGCAGCCATTCGGCGCGGTAGTCGTAGCGATGCTGGAACAGGTGCTTGGACAGGGTGACCCTTACCCAGCCGCGCAGCCACCGCGAATGCCACACGGTCAGCGCGACGGCTGCCGCGAGCGCAACGACACTCGCCTGGACCAGCCAGTCGACCTTCCCCTCCGCATAGGCGAGGCCCTGCGCGAGCAGGACCATCATCGCGAGGTAGGCGCCGATGATCAGCAGCGAGGCCGAGCGGAACGCGAACGAGCGCGAGGGGCGGAATCGCAGGTTGCCGTCGTGGCGCAGCAGGCCGATCGCCAGCAGCCCGACGGCGAAGAAGATCGCGGCGCCGCGCAGCGTGACGAGGTCGAGCGGAAGCTGTTGGCCGAGGTAGGCGACGGTCGACAGGTTCAGGTCGTAGAGCCAGATCGTGGCGAGCGCCGCCGCCGGCCAGCGCAGCGCCTCGCGTGCATCCGCCCCGGCGCCGGCATAGAGGTTGTGCACCAGAACCAGCGCGCCGATACAGAACAGCAGGCGGAAGATCACGGCGAACCCGGCAATCGCCTGCTGCGCCTCCGGCGAACCCGCATACTGCTGCACGACCGCCAGCAATACGAGCTGCATGAGCTCGACGAACCCGAGCGCGAACACGACCGGGCGGATCGGGGCCAGGCTCTTGTCGCGGTCGTCGTGCGCAAACAGACGGTAAAGCGTCCACAGCCAGGCGAGGTGCGTCAGGCTCAGCAGCGCCGAGGTCACCGATGCCGAATCGCCGAGCGTCGCGAAGGCGAACGCCCAGCCGGCCGTCAGCGCAAGCGCTCCGGCCTCGGCAGAGACCGCAGGGCCGCGTTCGCGCCGCCTCGCCAGCGACCAGCCCGAGAGAGCCAGCGCGAAAGCGGCACACAGCAGGTAGCTGAGCTGCACGGTGAACGATCCCAGCGCTTCGATCATCGCGCCCCCTCCGGCCAGAGGATGACCCTGAGCGTCTGCAACAGGATCAGCAGGTCGAGGAACGGCGTGTAATTCTTGGCGTAGTAGAGATCGTACTCGAGCTTGCGGCGGGCATCCTCGATCGAAGCGCCGTACGGATAGTTGATCTGGGCCCAGCCGGTGATGCCCGGTTTGACCATGTGCCGCTCGGCATAGAACGGCAGCTTGTCCTCGAGATCCTCGACGAAGGCGGGCACTTCCGGGCGCGGCCCAACGAAGCTCATCTCGCCCTTGAGCACCGTCCAGACCTGCGGCAGCTCGTCGATCCGCAGCTTGCGGATGATCTTGCCTACGCGGGTCACGCGGGGATCGTCGCGTTCCGCCCACTTCGCGCCGCCTGCCTCGGCGTCGACGCGCATCGAGCGCAGCTTGAGCAGTGTGAACGGCTGACCGTAGAGCCCGATACGCTCCTGACGAAAGAACGCCGGGCCGCGGCTGTCGAGCTTAACCAGCAGCGCGAACAGCGCGATGATCGGGAAACTCACCAGCAGCAGAAGGCCACTCGCGGCAATGTCGAACAGCCGCTTGGCGACGCTCGAGAGCGCGCGGCCCGACGAGAACCCGTCGGAAAAGATCAGCCAGCTCGGATTGAGCGTGTCGAGATCGACCCGGCCGGTCTCGCGCTCCATGAAGCTCGAGAAGTCGTTGACGTGAACGCCGGCGGTCTTGATGCGCAACAGGTCCTTCAGCGGCAGCGCGTTGCGTCGCTCCTCGAGCGCGAGGACGACTTCGCTGGCGCCCAGGTTGGCGACGAAGCGCGAGAGGTCGTGGATCGCCGAGCGCGGAATCGCCTCTTCGACAGCGATGGCGCTCTCGTTCATGCCGATGTACCCGACGATCACGAAGCCGCTACCGGGCTTCTCGCTGAGCTCCTTGAGCCTGAGCGCACGCGGACCGGCGCCCAGCACCAGCACGCGCCGGCGAAACGCGCTGGCGCCGAGAATACCGCCTACGATCACGCGGTTGGCAACCAGCAGCACTATCGAGAGACCCATTGCGTAGAGCAGGGTCGAGCGCCAGAAGGTGCTTCCGGGCAAGACGAAATCGAGGAAGGCGAGCGCGATGATCGCAAGGCTCACCGCGACGAGCAGCCGGGCGCAGGCGAAACGCAACGAACGCAACGCCTCGCTCCGGTAGACGCCGACCGCGATCATCGCCGCGAGCACGACCGCGGCAAAGCCGCCCAGCGGCGCCAGACGCGTGGCGAGCGGCCCCGGATCCATGTCGACCTGCGCTGCGCGCAGCGACCAGGCTAGGTCGCCAGCAACGAACAGCAGGACGCAATCGATCAGGCCGAGCAGCAGGACCGCGTGCGGTACGTAGTGCTTGAAGAGACGAACCATGGCTCCAACCGGCCGCATCCGCCCCCAGGGCTGGACACAGCGTGGTTAGCGCCGAGAAATGAAGCGTCGGTAAACTTTACAGTTCGCGGAGAATGAGGCGCCAACTCAATCGGTTACGGCGTCGGCCGCATCCTGCACCGCGTCGCCCGCCTGGCCAGCTGCCGTGCCGACTTCCCGAGCCGCGTCGGCGATCGCGTTGTCCTTCGCCACTTCGGAGTTGTTCATCCCCGAGAGGTAGAACACCGCCACCGCCGCGAGGATCACCAGCAGGATCACGATCAGCCAGGTCGCGCCACCCGATCGCGGGCGGTCGCTGACGACCGTGGTGTGGGTGTGGGTATCGCCCGACGGCGTCTCGACCTGGGTGATGCGTTCTTCGGCCATCGCGACCTCTCCTGTTCTCGTAATGGTCGCTCAAACGGGCCATTGATGCCGTGGTTCCACCGGTGAGGCGGCCGCCTAGTCGCCCATGGCGTGCCGCGTGTCGTCGAGAGCCATGTCGATAAGCGCGCGCATGGCCCGCTCGGCCGCGTCGGGATCGCCGGCAGCGATGGCATCGGCGACGCGGGCGTGATCGGGAACCGGGTCCCTCGGCAGGGCGCGGGTTCGCTGCTTGAACTGCGTGGTCCAGTTGACCGCGGCACCGATGCTCGCGGACAGGGTGATGAGCACATCGTTGTGCGTCGCCTGCAAGACCGCGTCGTGAAACGCGCGGTCCGCCAATCTGCCCGCTTCCGTCGCCAGCGTATGGCGGCGCATCCTCGCAAGTGCGCTGCGCATTTCCCTGATGTCGTCCTTGTCGCGCCGTTCCGCCGCAAGCCGCGCCGCCGCCGGTTCGACGATCACGCGCAACTCGAACAGGTTGCGAACGAAGGTCGGATCGGGTTCGCCCGAGAAGGCCCACGCCAGCACCTCGGGGTCGAGCAGGTTCCAGCGCTTGCGCGGCAACACCCGCGTGCCGGCCTTGGTCCGGCTTTCGACGAGCCCCTTGCCGGTCAGTTCGCGCACCGCCTCGCGATAAGCCGTGCGCGAGACGTCGAGCGCTTCGGCATTGGCAACCTCGGTCGTCAGCCGCTCGCCCGGCTTGATCGCGCCGCTGACGATCGCCGAACCGAGATAGTGCGCAATCGCGCCGCGCAACCGGCGCCCGGTGCTCCGCTCGCCACGGCGCCCGCCTTCCTCGTGCGGTCCGATCGGTTCCTGGGTGGTCAACGGCAAGAGTCTCCCCGGGCGCGCAAGTGCCCGACAGCAGTCCGGCAAGATCGCCGTTTGCCTTGCATATTATGTCGGACTAATTCCGCAAAGCCTGAAGCGCCTCCTGCTCGAAAGGTCCCGATGCCCAACCTGTCGCCACACCGCGCCGCCGACGCTCCTGGCAGCGTGACCTCCACACACCACCAACCCCGCCCGCTGTGAGCATCGAGCCAATCCGTCTCGCGATCATCGGCCTCGGCAAGATCGCCCGCGACCAGCACCTGCCGGCGCTGCGGGCGGACCCCGCGTTCGAGGTCGCCGCAACCGTCTGCCCTTATGGTGAGGTCGCCGAGGGAGTACCGAGCTTCGCGACCCTGCAGGAGTGCCTGGCCGCAGGCGTCGCGCTCGATGCGGTGTCGGTATGCACGCCACCGCAGGTGCGCCACCGGCTGGCCATGGAGGCGCTGGACAGCGGGCTTCACGTCCTGCTCGAGAAGCCGCCGGCAGCGACCGTGGCCGAGGCGGTTTCGCTCGCCGGCAAGGCGACCGAAGCAGGGCTGACGATCTTCGCTGCCTGGCACTCGCGCTTCGCCGCCGGGGTCGAACCTGCGCGCGAGTGGCTGGCTGGGAAGCGAATTCTCGGCGCGAGGATCACCTGGCGCGAGGACGTTCGCGTCTGGCATCCGGGCCAGGCCTGGATCTGGCGGGCCGGCGGGTTCGGGGTGTTCGATCCGGGAATCAACGCGCTGTCGATTGCAACCCGAATCCTGCCGAGCCCCGTGGAACTGACCGATGCGGAGCTCGAGTTCCCCGCCAATTGCGAGGCTCCCATTGCCGCGCGGCTCGCTCTGAGCGCGGCCGGGGCCCCGATCACGGCCGACTTCGACTTCCGCCAGACAGGTCCGCAGACCTGGGACATCGAGGTCGAGACCGACGCCGGAACGCTTGTCCTCTCGCGCGGCGGCGCAGCGCTGAAATTGCCCGACGGCGTGCACGAAGCCCGCGATGCCGAGTATCCGACGCTCTACGGCCGGTTCGCCGCGCTGATCCGCTCCGGTACGAGCGAGCTGGATATCGCCCCGCTCAAACTCGTCGCCGACGCCCTCAGGCGCGGACGGATCGTCCAAACCGATCCGTTCCACGACTGACGGGAGCGGCGGGCTACTCCTCGATCGCGATCATCGCCACGGCCTTGGAGGGCAGCTGCAGTGTGACCGCGCGCCCCGCCACACGCCCCGAAATCGGCCGCGGCGTTACGGTATCCGGCGCCTCGAAGGTGTTGACCGAGTTGACCGCGGGCGCGGTCAGCACCGTACCCGCGGCCGCCCGGGGGCTGACGCCCGAAATCTCGACCCGCATGTCCGCCGGCCGGTCCGGATCGAGGTTCACCAGCGCCAGCCACAGCCTGCCGTCGGTGGCGCGCACCGCGACCGCGTCGACGCGCGGCAGGACCAGGTCGCCCTCGCGGTATTCCCCCGCATCGAACGTGACCGGCACAAGCGTCGCATCCTGGAACGGCAGGTACATCTTGTGCACATGGTAGGTCGGCGTCAGCACCATCTTCGGCCCGTCGGTCAGGATCATCGCCTGCAGCACGTTGACCATCTGGGCGATATTGGCGCCGCGCACGCGATCGGCATGGCGCGCGAAGATGTTGAAGTTGAGCGCTGCGACGATCGCGTCGCGCAGCGAATTCTGCTGCTGCAGGAAACCCTCCTGCGTGCCCGGGAGCTCCGCCAGCCACACGCCCCACTCATCGACAAACAGCCCGACCTTCTTCTCGGGATCGTACTTGTCCATGATCGCGGTGTGCGTGCGGATGTGGTCATCCATGCGCAGCGTGGCCTCGACGATCTCGGCGTATTCGCGCGTCCCGAAATTCAAGCTGTCGTAGGCGGGCGGCCAGCGAACCACGGTATAGGAGTGGAGCGACAGGCCTTCCATGTCCCAGCTCCAGTCTCTCTCGCTCCACGCCTTCATCACCCCTTCGGTGTAGGTGGGGTCGCCGTCGCTCGGACCGACGGCTACGCGCTGCATCGTGTTCGGCGCGGCCTGCTGCTCGGGGTGGAAGCTGCGCACGAAGCGGGCGTAACGCCGGAGCAGGTCGGTGTAGTGTTCCGGCCGCATGTTGCCGCCACAGCCCCAGGTCTCGTTGCCGATGCCGAGGTACCTGACCTTCCACGGCTCCTGGCGGCCATTGGCCGCGCGTTCGCGGCCGGCGGAAGTGCGCTCGTCGGCGGTGATGTAGGCGATCCAGTCGGACGCTTCCTCGATCGTCCCCGAACCGACGTTGATCGAGACGTAGGCTTCGGAGCCGATCTGCTCGACGAAGTCGAAGAACTCGTGCGTGCCGAACGCGTTGTCCTCGATCGCCTCGCCCCAGTTCCAGTTGATGCTCACGCCGCGCTGCGCGCGATCGCCGATCCCGTCGCGCCAGTGGTACTCGTCGGCGAAGCACCCGCCGGGCCAGCGCACGTTTGGCACGCGGATCTCGCGCAACGCGGCGACGACGTCGCTGCGAATGCCGCGGACATTGGGGATTTCCGAATCCTCGCCGACCCACACGCCGCCGTAGATCCCGGTACCGAGATGCTCGGCGAACTGGCCGAAGATGTCGCGGGCGATCTTCGGGCCGGTCTTTCCCGCATCGATCGTCACCGTCGTCGTTGCGTCCTGCGCGGCCGCCGGGACCGCAACGGATGTCAGGGCCGCTACGACGCCGGCCAGCAGTCTCGAACGCATGATGGTGTCCTTTGCGAGCATGTCAGTTGGCGGGTTCGGGCGAGGTCGACAGGCGATAGATCATCACGTGCCGATAGGGCTTGCCGGGGTCGACGCGCGCCGAGGCGAAGCCCGGCTGGTTCGGGGCATCGGGAAACTTCTGCGGTTCGAGCGCGATGCCGTCGCCCATGCGGTACATCCGCCCGCTGCGCCCGGCCGAGGTGCCATCGAGGAAGTTGCCAGTGTAGAACTGGAGCCCGGGTTCGGTGCTCAGGACTTCGAGCACGCGCCCTGAAACGGGGTCCTCCAGGCGCGCGGCCAGCTGCGGCTCGGCCGTCTGGCCCTTGTCGAGCGCGAAGTTATGATCGTACCCGCGACCGTAGACGATCTGCTGGTCGCGGCCGTCGCGCAGCCCGAGCGCGATCAGCCTCGGGGTGCGAAAGTCGAACACGGTGCCCGCGACAGGACGCAGCTCCCCGGTCGGGATCAGCGTCTCGCTTACCGGCGTGTAGGCGCTGGCCGGGATCGTCAGCATGTGACGCGAGGTCCCCTCGGGCGCGCCGTCGCCGGCGAGGTTGAACAGCGCGTGGTTGGTCAGGTTGACCACCGTCGGCTTGTCGGTCGCCGCATCGAAGGCGATCGTCAGGTCGCCGCCGTCGTCGAGCGAATAGGTGACGGTGACCTCGAGCTTGCCGGGATACCCCTGGTCGCCGTCCGGGCTGGTCAGCGCCATCACCACGCTCGCGGTCGGCCCGCTCGAGACCGAGACGATCCGCCAGTTGCGCTTGTCGAACCCTTCGGTTCCGCCGTGAAGCGAGTTGCCGTTGTTGTTCTGCGGCAGCTGGTAAACCGTCCCGTCGAGCGTGAACCGACCGCCCGCAATCCGGTTGGCATAACGGCCGACCGTGACGCCGTAATAGCTCGGCTTGCTCTCGTATTCCTCGGCTGTGTCGAAGCCGAGCGTCACTTCGGCCCGGACGCCGTTGCGGTCCGGCGCGACGAGCGACTGCAGCGTGGCGCCGT
Organism: uncultured Sphingomonadales bacterium; assembly: GCA_937898525.1. Lineage (GTDB taxonomy): Bacteria > Pseudomonadota > Alphaproteobacteria > Sphingomonadales > Sphingomonadaceae > Croceibacterium_A. Next base: position 25,112 of record CALCBC010000066.1, on the reverse strand, counting down.
ACGTGATCACCCGCGCCTCGATACCGCGCGCGTTGCTCAGCGTGACCGCCTCGATCGGGCTGCCGTCGGCGAGCCGCCCGGCCTGCTCGCGCACCGCATCCGCTGCCGCGGCAGGCGCGGCGAGGCCGACCGCCGCCGCAATCAGGACCACCTTCGTGACTGAACTCGGCAAAGCTTTCCTCCCCCAGGATTGACGCTGTTAGCGCTAACTTATAGTCCTACAAAAAAAGGGCAAGCGGGGCTCGCGGAGGGGATATGGCGCTTTCACCGACGACCGGATTACCTGCCAGTGGAACGGCCCACGCGCCGCGCGCGGCGCTGGCGCTGCTGGCCAGCCTGTTCTTCATGTGGGGCTTCATCACGGTCATCAACAACACCCTGCTCCCTCACCTGCGCAGCGTTTTCGTCCTCAACTACACCCAGACGACGTTGATCGAGAGCGTCTGGTTCATCGCCTATTTCGTCGCCTCGATTCCCTCAGCCAAGCTGATCGAGCGACTCGGCTACCAGCGCTCGATCGTCGTCGGCCTGCTGGCAATGGCCGCCGGAGCGCTGCTGATGGTTCCGGCTGCCCGGCTGCCGTCGTACGAGGTCGTGCTCGTCGCGCTGTTCGTCATCGCCAGCGGGATCACCCTGCTGCAGGTCGCAGCCAATCCTTATGTGGCTGTCGTCGGACCGCCCGAAACCGCTTCTTCGCGGCTCAACTTCGTCCAGGCGTTCAACTCGTTCGGCACGACGCTCGCGCCGCTGTTCGGCGGATACCTGATCCTCGGGCGCTCGAAGGGCGGCACGTCCGAGGCCGGAGTCACCCTCACTGCCGCCGAGCGCTATGCCGACGCGCAGTCGGTCATCCTGCCGTACCTGATCGTCGCTGCGGTGCTGGTCGTGCTGGCGATCGTGATCGCGCGCTTCCCGCTGCCGGCGATGGGCCAGGAGACCCGGCGAGCCAGCCGCGAGGCGCGCAAGGGGCTGTCCCTGTGGAGCCACCGTAATCTCGTGTTCGGCGTGCCGGCGATCTTCATCTACCTGATCGCCGAGATCGGCGTCTCCAACCTGTTCATCAACTTCATCAGCCAGCCCGACATCGGCAATCTCACGCACCAGGAGGCATCGAACTACCTGTTCCTGCTGTGGGGCGGGATGATGGTTGGCCGGTTCCTCGGCAGCTTCCTGATGCAGAAGATCGACCCGGCGCGAGTGCTCGCGGCATTCTCGGTCGGAGCGTTCGTCGTGATGCTGGTCGCGACCTTTGCCCACGGCCCGGCGGCGATGTGGGCGCTGATCCTCGTCGGGCTGTTCCATTCGATCATGTTCCCGACGATCTTCACTCTGGCGATCAGGGGCCTCGGGCCGCTGACCGAGGAAGGCTCGGGTCTGCTGATCATGGCGATCGCCGGCGGCGCGCTGGTCGTCGTCCAGGGATGGCTGGCCGACCTCTACGGCCTGCAGCTGTCGTTCCTGCTCACTGTGGTCTGCGAACTCTACGTGCTGTTCTACGCGCTGTGGGGCGCCAAGCCGACCGGGAAGCAGCTGGAGGTCGAGCTCGAAGCCAAGCCGGCCGCGAGCGCATTGTCGGACTGAAGGGAGCGGAGGGTCTGGTGCGGCTGCATTGGCGAAAAATGGTGATGATCGGGGCGCTCGCCGCCTGCGCGGCGTGTTCCGGACCGAGCTCGGGCGATCCCGAGCCCGGCTCGAACCCGATCATCCGCGACAAGTTCACGGCAGACCCCGCGCCGATCGTGGTCGGCGACCGGCTCTACCTGATCACCGGGCACGACGAAGCGCAGCGTGACGAGATGTTCAACATGCGCGAATGGCTCGCCTACTCGACGACCGACATGCGCAACTGGACCGACCACGGCCCGATCATGCGCGTCACCGACTTCAGGTGGGCCAAGCAGGATGCCTGGGCTTCGCAGATGATCGAGAAGGACGGCCGATTCTGGTTCTACGCCGCCGTCGAGCACGACGACACCCATCCCGGGAAGGCCATCGGGGTGGCCGTATCAGACAGCCCCACGGGGCCGTTCATCGACGCCAAGGGCTCCGCGCTCATCACCAACGAGATGACACCCAAGGGAACGCACAGCTGGGAAGACATCGATCCGACGGTGTTCACCGATGACGACGGCACCACCTGGATCGCCTGGGGCAACCGCCATTGCTACATCGCCCGGCTCAAGCCGAACATGATCGAGATCGACGGGCCGATCACCGAGATCACCCCGCCACATTTCGAGGAAGGGCCGTGGCTGCACAAGCGCGGCGATCTCTACTACCTGACCTACGCTTCGCTCGACCGCTCGACGCATCGCGACGAGAAAGTCTCCTACGCCACGGCACCCTCGATCCAAGGGCCGTGGACATACCGGGGCGAGCTCACCGGATCGGGCAAGTACAGCTTCACGATCCATCCCGGCATCGTCGAGTACAAGGGACAGTGGTACCTGTTCCTGCACAATGCCGCGCTGACGATAGGTGAGCTCAACGGCGCGATAGGGCGGCGCGCCGTGACGGTCGAGTATCTCGAGTACAACCCAGACGGCACGATGAAGCCGGTGGTGCAGACCGAAGCCGGCGTGACCGCGCCGCCGCCCAGATGACACATCCCCAGATCCCGAGGAGGCCCGTCTTGATGCGCAAGTGGAGTATCGCTCGTCTGGCTGCCGTAACGCTTGCTGCCGCGTGCACCGTGGCGCTTCCCGCGAACGCCCAGGACGACGTCATGACGCCGGTCCCCACGCCGGCGCAGGCCGACGCCATCGTGCTCGGCACCGGACCGCTGCCCGGAGCCACGGCGCAAGAATCGTGGCATCGCCAGTACGGCAGCCTGTTCGCCCGCAACGTCACGATCGCGACGCTTACGCCTTACCTGGCCGACCCTGCCAAGGCGACCGGGGCCGCAGTGATCGTCACCCCGGGCGGCGGCTTCCGCACGCTGTCGATGGAGAACGAGGGATCGGACGTCGCGAAAGCGCTGGCCGAGCGGGGCGTGTCCGCTTTCGTCCTCAAGTACCGGCTCAATCAGACTCCCGCTGCGATGCCCGATTTCGAGCGGTCGATGCGCGAGATGTTCACCGCAGCAGCCGCCCGTCCGCCGCAGCTCTCGGCGCAGTCGGCGGCCGAAAGCCTCGCGCCGCAGCTCGCCGATGCGCGCGCGGCGTTCGCCCTGGTTCGCTCGCGGGCCGGGGAATGGAACGTCGATCCCGACCGCATCGGCATGGTCGGATTCTCCGCCGGCGCGATGCTGACGATGGTCACCGCGCTGGCCGGCGAAGACGCGAAGCCGGCGTTTCTCGGCAACATCTACGGCCCGCTCGGAGCAACGACGGTCCCTGCCGATGCCCCACCGCTGTTCGTCGCCCTCGCGGTCGACGACCCGCTGTTCGCAAACACGGGTTTCGGGCTGATCGAGAGCTGGCGCGCGGCCGGGCGCCCGGTGGAGTTCCACTACTACGAGCAGGGCGGGCACGGCTTCGGGATGTATCCGAAAGAGACCACCAGCACCGGCTGGTTCGACGCGTTCGTCCGCTGGCTCGGCATGCACGGGATGCTCGACCGCGCGCGGTAACGAGCGAGCGCGAATGCGCCGCCGATCCGGTCAGTGCCCCCGGCGATGGGCTTCGAAGAAGCGGAAGATCTCGGGCATGCCGTCCTCGATGATATTGCCGTGGTCGCGGCCGGGCATCTCGATGTACTCGTGCGTCACGCCAAGCGCGTCCATCGCCGCCGCCCAGGTGCGCGTGCCGGTTGCCGGCACGATCGGGTCCTCGTCGCCCTGCGTGATCATGACCGGGAGGCCCGCGGCCTTGATCGGGGCGAGGATGTCCTTCTGATTGGGCTGCATCAGGAACGCCGCCGGCGCGATTGCCGCGATCGCCGCCCATTGATCGGCATACTTCTGCCCGAGAAACAGTGCGCCGGCCCCGCCCATCGAATGGCCCATCAGGTAGGTCCGGTCGGGATCGACGTTGAACTCGCTTCGCGCCATCGCGAGCACGTTCATGACGTCCTTCTCCGACAGTTCGGGGAGATTGGGCGGGTCGACCGGGCCACCCCCGATCACGATCACCGGTGAACCGTACCAGCCCGTCGCGTTGTAGCCCATTGGGCCGACCACGATGTAGCCGTGCTCCTCGGCAAGATCGACCAGCCGACCGCGGACGATGAAGTTCGAATCACCGCCGTAGCCGTGCAGCGCGACGATCAGCGGCGCCGGCGTCTCGGGTCGGACGTTCGAGGAGACGAACACAGTGTAGCCGAGCTCTTCGTCGGTATCGACGAAGCGATAGGAGCGCTGTTCGACCCTCGGGTCGGGCTCCATGCGCATCGGGAAGCGCGGCGCGCCGTCGGCAGCCGGCGCCTCGGCTGGTGCCTGAGTCAGGGCGGGCGGCGTGAACGCCAGCATCGACGCCGCCAGGACCGCAAGTCCGCCGAGCAACACCTTGCCTGCAGTATGTTTCACGCCCGTTTCCTAGTCAGGTTTCTCGTCGACGCAGGGGCGCACCCCAACACTCTCACCGATGAATCTTTCGCAGGAGTCGCCGCAGTTCCCCGGTCTCGGCTTCGGTGAGACCCGCGGTCAACGCCGTGTCGGCCTTGCGAACCAGTTGGCGCAGACGCGCCAGCTCCTTCTCGCCCTGCGGGGTCAGGTAGATGCCGAACGACCGGCGGTCGCCCTCGATCGTGCGGCGTTCGACGCAGCCCCGATCTTCCCAGAAATCCACCGCAAGGCTCGTCGCCGGCCGCGTCAGCGCCAGCGCAGCGGCGAGTTGGGTCTGCTGCAGCCCCGGATTGCGACCGATCACTTCGAGCATCGAGTAGCGGTGCGGCGTGATGCCGCTGTCGCCGAATTCGCGCGAGAGCAGCCCGTGACCGAGAATCCAGACCAGCTTCACGGAAAATCCGGTGAGATCGGTCAGCAAGCCCAGGTCGACCTCCGCGTTCTCGAGCGTCGGCGCCCGTCGCCGGACGCTGAACAGGGGGTCATCGAGTTCGCTCACTCTGTTCATCCACCCCTGCATGCCCGTTGCGTCATGTAGACACAAGCCGGACCATTATTGCCATGAACAGTTATTGTCGATAACAGATATCGCCGATAATCGGATTCGGTGCTGATCGCACCGTGGGGGAGACAGGTGATGAGGGCAAATTCCGTTCGTCAGTCGCGTCGTGATTACCGCCGCATGCTGCTGGCGGGAGGAACCATTGCAGCCGCTGCGCTGTGCGCCGTGCCAGGCGCCCCGGTGGCTGCGCAGGACACGACGACGGGGGCAGCCGTCGAAGCTCAGGAGGACTCGGGCAACGCCATCCTGGTAACTGCGCGCCGGCGCGAGGAATCGCTGCAGGAAACTCCGGTTGCCATCTCGGCCTTCAGCGCCGAGACGCTCGAGGAACGGCAGATCCAGCAGACGCAGGACCTCGAGCGCATCACGCCGAGCCTGCAGTTCAAGCCCGCCGGCCAGCTGTCGGGTAACAGCTCCGCCGCGGTCGCATTCATCCGCGGCGTAGGCCAGCTGGACCCGACCGCTGCGGTCGATCCGGGCGTCGGCGTCTACGTCGACGAGGTTTACGTCGGTCGCGCGGTCGGCAGCACGATCGAATTCGGCGACATCGGCAGCGTCGAGGTCCTGCGCGGCCCGCAGGGCACGCTGTTCGGCCGCAACACGATCGGCGGCGCGATCCTGGTCCGCGCCCGCCAGCCAGAGTTCGGCGAGTTCTCCGGCCGCGCGCGCGTCCGGGCGGGCAGCGACGATCTCATCGAAGGGTTCGCCGCGCTCAACCTGCCCCTCGGCGAAACCGCGGCCGCGCGCGTCTCGGCGGGTTTCCGCAAGCGTGACGGCTACGTCATTCGCACATTCGACGGGCTCGATCTCGGCAACGAGGACGTGATCACGCTGAACGCCGCATTCCGCTGGGAGCCCACTTCGCGTTTCGAACTCCAGCTGCGCGCCGATTATACCAACCGCGACGAGAACGGCGCTCCGTTCACCTTCGCCGGGATCAACGAGACGGCCCCGGTGGCGGCCATCGTCAGCGTCGCCGCCGGCTGCCCGGGCGCAACGATCCCCTTCGCGCCGCTGACGCCGGGCGATCCGCGGTTCGGTCCTCCCTCGGTCCCGATGATCGACGATCCCCGCTGCGCCAACGATTTCCAGGCGCGCGGCGATTTCCGCAACGGCGGCACGGCTGCGGTGCTGAGCGAGTCGGAAATCTGGGGCGTGTCGGGCACGGCCCGCTACGAGCTCACCGACAGCCTCACGCTCAAGAGCATCACCGCCTACCGTTCGACCGAATCGCGCGGGATTCGCGACGCCGACAACACGCCGTTCGTGATGATCACCACCGATGTCGGCGGCACCTCGGACCAGTTCAGCCAGGAGCTGCAACTGCAGTACGAGCGCGGCATCGTCAGTGCGATCCTCGGGGGTTACTACTTCGACGAGGACACCTTCGAGCGCGCCACGGTGCCGCTGGCGTTCCCACCCTCCCCGCCCGTCATCGGCTCGCTGCTGGCAGGTGGGCCCGGGTCACGCGACCTGCAGCTGTCGAACCTCGAGACGCGTTCGCTGGCCGCATTCGGCGAAGTCTCGGTCGAGGTCCTCGACGGGCTCGAGCTGTCGGGCGGGTTACGCTACACCGAGGACCGGAAGACCTATCAGGGCACCGTCCTCAACCTGTTCCCGGCGACCCAGCCCGATCCGAGCCCGCTGCCCACGCTCGCGATCCCGGAGGGCGGCCCGCTGTTCATCTTCAGCCGGCCGTACCGCGACAAGTTCTCGGCGCTCACGGGGTCGGCCAGCATCCGCTACGAATTCACCGACTGGCTCAATGGCTACGCCTCGTACGCGACCAGCTTCAAGTCGGGCGGGTTCAACACGCGCTACAACGCGGAGCCGCCGGGCAACGTACCCGTGCCGTTCGACGAGGAGACCGTCGAAAGCTTCGAGCTCGGCGCGAAGATGGACTTCGGCGACGCGACGCTCAATCTCGCCGCGTTCCGCGCCAACTACGACGACATCCAGCTGATCTTCCGTCAGGGCGTCGTCCCGCTGCTGTTCAATGCCGGCAAGGCGCGCATCCAGGGCTTCGAGGCGGAGCTCGGATATCATCCGCGCGGCGGCCTCAGCTTCGACGCCGCGATCAGCATCCTCGATGACGACATCCTGTCGATCACCCCGATTCCCGGCGCCACCGCCACCGTCGCGCCCGGCGACGACCTGCCGCTGACGCCCGGCTTCCAGGGCAACTTCTCGATCGGCTACGAAATCCCGCTGTCCGATCGCTTTACGCTGACGCCCCGTTTCGACGGCAGCTATCAGTCCAAGGTGGTGTTCATCACCGGCAGCGTGCCGGAGATCGAGGAGGACGGCTATTTCGTCGGCAACGCCTCGATCGAACTCGACATCGACGATCGCTGGTCGGTCACCGCAGGGGTGATCAACCTGTTCGACGAGCGCTACCTGATCCAGGGCAACGCGTCGCTGGCCACGCTCGGTTATGCGGAGCGCATCTTCGCCCGACCGCGGAACTGGTACGTGCAGCTGTCGGCAGAATTCTAGGAGTCCCGGGCCGGCCATCTCGCGGCCGGCCTGGTGCCCCTGGCCCGACTCGAACGGGCACGCCTCGCGGCAATCGATTTTGAGTCGATCGCGTCTACCATTCCGCCACAGGGGCTTCCCGGGCCGGCCGACCGCTTAGCTGTCGGTCGGCCCGGGGGTCAAGCGACGCTCAGTCCTTGAGTGCGCCGGCGATGATCTTGTGCAGACGGGAGTGCAGGTGATCGTTGCCGGCGACGACCTGCTCGGCACAGATCGGCTGCGACCGGCCGCGGTAATCGGTGACGAAGCCCCCGGCCTCGCGCACGAGCAGGCAACCGGCGGCAGTATCCCACGCCTGCAGGTCGCTTTCCCAGAAACCGTCGAAACGCCCAGCGGCGACCCACGCGAGATCGAGCGCGGCCGAGCCGAACCGGCGAATCCCGGCGACCTGCGGGCCGAGGGCCGACAGGATCCGCGTCCACTCGTCAAAATCCCCGTGCGCCTGGTAAGGGATGCCGGTCGCGATCAGCGCCTCACCGAGCTGGCGCCGCGCCGAGACGCGCAGCCGGGCATCCTGCAGCCAGGCGCCGCGGCTCTTCTCGGCCCAGAAGCTCTCGTCGGTGATCGGCTGGTAGACGAGCCCGGCGACCACCTCGCCCCAGCCCCCGCCGCCTGGCTTGGGTTCCTGGACGGCGATCGAGATGGCGAAATGCGGAATGCCGTGGAGGAAGTTGCTGGTGCCGTCGAGCGGATCGACGATCCACCGCGGTTTCGCCGGATCCCCTTCGATCGTGCCCCCTTCCTCGAGGACGAAGCCCCAGTCCGGCCGCGCCGTGCGCAGCTCGTCCCACAGCGTTCGCTCCGCCGCCTGGTCGGCCTTCGAAACGAAGTCCGACGGGCCCTTGCGGCTCACCTGGAGGTGGGCGACTTCGCCGAAGTCGCGGCGCAGGCGGCCGCCGGCCTTGCGTGCGGCGCGCTCCATCACGCGGATCAGCCCGGAAATTGCAGCCAACTTGAAATTCCTTGTCAGTCGAGCGCGACGCGGACCGACTTCGCCGTAACCTTGATCTCGCCCCAACCGGTCGAGAACTCGAAGCGTTCCCCGTCGCCGGCGACGGAGTAGATGATGCTGTAGTCCTGTGCCTCGCCATCGACCGGCTTGGCCTTGTCGATCTGCAGGTCGTCGATGTCGGCGAAGCGGACATAACCGCCTCGATAGCAACCCTCCTCGCCGGCCTGCGGGGGCGTGTGCCTGGGGTGCTCTTCGGTGAGGTTGAAATCGAGTTCGAGAGTCAGCGACTCGTCGTCGTAGATGACGCCGGTTAGGAAGCTGCGCTCGAAGTCGATGCCGACGAAGCGGGCGTCGGTAATCATGCTGTCAGGCCCCCACTCCAACGGCCGGGGTCAACCGGCCTTGCCAACGTAAGTTCGCTCATAGACGTCGACCACGATCCTCGTCCCGGCTTCGATGTGCGGCGGAACCATCACCCGCACGCCGTTCTCGAGCACCGCCGGCTTGTAGCTCGACGAGGCGGTCTGCCCCTTCACCACCGCGTCAGCCTCGACGATGGTCGCCTCGACCTGCTCAGGCAACTGCACGCTGATCGGCTTTTCATCCCACATTTCGAGCATGACTTCCATGCCGTCCTGGAGGAACGCCGCAGCGTCGCCGAGCAGGTCTGCCGGCAGCTGGATCTGCTCGTAGGTGTCCTGGTCCATGAACACGAGCATGTCGCCGTCTGCGTAAAGATACTGGAAATCCTTGGTATCGAGCCGTACGCGCTCGACCGTGTCCGCGCTGCGGAAGCGGACATTGGTCTTGCGGCCGTCCTGCAGGTTCTTCATTTCGACCTGCATGTAGGCGCCGCCCTTGCCGGGCTGGGTATGCTGGATCTTGGCGACCTTCCAGATGCCGCCTTCGTACTCGAGAATATTGCCGGGACGGATGTCGACGCCACTGATCTTCATGGCCAACGCTTTCGATACCTTGAGTTTGGGAAACGCGCGCCCCTAGCCCGTCGAAACGTTCATGGCAATGCAAGGGGCCATTGGCTAGAGGGGGCCGCATGAAACGGCTCGTTTGCGCCCTGCTGCTGGCGGCAGGACTTACCTCCCCCGCTCTCCCGCAGGGCGCGATCGGCACGCTCGATCGCGGCACGTTCGTCTGCGAGCTGCCCGGCGACGCCGGCGGACAGGCCGGGATTCCACAGCCGGAGCGCAACTTCACGATCGAGAATGCGGCCCGCTATTCCTCACCCCAGGGAAGCGGAACCTACCTGCGGCGCGGCAACAGGCTGACTTTCACCAGCGGACCGCGTCAGGGCGAAAGCTACCAGATCGCCTCGGAACGCTTCCTGCGCCTGATCGAAAACGGTCAGCCGGGCCGACTGCGCTGCGTGCGCCAGGGCTGAGGCATTCCCCAAATACAAAGGACCGGGCGGCTGGGCCGTCCGGTCCCGTAATCTCGACCTCCCGCGCTTCTCAGCGCGGATCAGGGGCTGGTCGGAAGGTCGTCGCCGTCGTCAACGAGCACGACGATGCCGAGGATGATCGCAATGATCGCGAGCGCGGGGAGGAACCATCCGCCCTGGAGTTTCTCGGCCTTTCCAACCGGGGAGCCGACGCGTGCGGCTTCGGCAGCCGCGGCCTGCGCAACGATCGGGGCGCCGACGAGCGACGTCGCAGCCAATGCCGCCAGTGTCTTCTTGATGTGCATGACGCTTACCCCCAGAGTGAACTAAAGTTTCCTTTGTCACATCATGTCGCGCTGCACAACGGGATTCCATCTTCAATTTTGCACGCTCCATCGCAGCCGGCATGAGGGCAGAGGCCTGTCGACGGCGCTGCAGGTCGAGGCCAACGCCCTATTTCAGGAGCCTGGCGAACGCCTGAACGGCGTCGGCTTCGTCGCCGTTCCACACCGCGCCGCTCACCGCGAGGAAGTCCGCCCCGGCCTCGATCAGCGGCTTGCAGTTGTCCGGCGTGATGCCCCCGATGGCGACACAAGGGATTTCCATCAGTCGCTGCCACCAGGTGAGCAGCTCGGGGTCCGGCCGATGTTCGCTCGCCTTGGTGGCACTCGGAAAGAACGAGCCGAACGCCACGTAGTCCGCCCCGGCTTCGCCGGCTTCCATCGCCAGGTGGCGGCTGGCGTGACAGGTAACGCCGATCTGCGCCTCGCGGCCGAGCGCCTCACGCGCCTCGCGCACGTCGCCGTCACCCTGCCCGAGGTGGACGCCGTCCGCGCGCAGCCGCTTCGCCAACGCGACGCTGTCGTTGACGATGAAGGCCACGTCCCGCGTACGGCAGATCTCCAGCAGCGGCTCGGCGAGCCGGGCCGCCTCGTGCTGGTCGATGCCCTTCACGCGGAACTGGAAGGCCGCGACCGGGCCGGCATCGAGCGCCCGCTCGAGCCGTTGCGGAAATTCGCCCCCGACGTCGAGCGGCGAGATCAGATAGAGCTGGCATCGCTGGTCGAGCATCGCACCGCTCCTAGAACGCTCCGGCGCTCCAGCCAAGCAGCCGCGACCTGTTAGTGAAGTCTGCACTTGACTATTACGACGCAGGAATCAATGAAGTCTGCGCTTCACTAAAGGAGGCTTCAATGCCCGTCATCCACGATACCTTCACCCTGCACCGCAGCTTCCCGCACAGCCGTGAACGGGTCTTCTCGGCCTTGTCCGATCCCGCCCTGAAAGACCGCTGGTATGCCGACGCCACGATGGAAACGCAGATATCCGAACTGGACTTCCGCGTGGGCGGAATCGAGCGCCAGCGCTATGTCCTGCGTGAAGGCTCGCCCTTTCCCGGGCTCGTCCTCGAAAACGAGGGCCGTTTCGAGGACATCGTCGACGGCGAGCGGATAGTCGTCAGCACGAGCATGATGTTCGGCGGCAGGCGCATCTCGACCTCGCTGCTGACCTTCGAGCTCCACGACGAGGATGGCGGCTGCGCGCTGCACTTCACGCACCAGGCTGCGTTCTACGAAGGCGCCGACGGCCCCGCGATGCGCCGTGGCGGCTGGGAGTCGATGCTCGACGCGCTTGCCCGGACGCTGGCCTCATGATCCCTGCGCCGCATGCAGTGCTCGACGCGCTCGGTGACCCGACGCGACGGGCCATGCTGGCCTTGCTCGCCCAAGGCCCGGTGACGGTATCGGCGCTGAGCGAGCCGCTCGGCGTGACGGTCACCGCGGTCGGGCAGCATCTGCGACTGCTCGAAAGGGCCGGGCTCGCCGCCTCCGAAAAGCGCGGACGCGCGCGGTACTGCACCCTGCGCGCCGACGGCCTGCGCGAACTCGAACGCTGGGCACAGCAGTGCCGGACCGAATGGGAAGCGCGGCTCGACCGGCTCGGCGCGGTGCTGGACGAATTCGGCGCGCCGCCAGGCTGACCTGCCCCTTCTCCCTGCCGGGGGAGGAGATCCGGATCCGTTGGCGGGGTGCCGTTCTTGCGCGAGCGGCGTTGCGACGGCATGTCGCTCGATACCAAAGCCGCCGCCCCGGTGCGGATCGGGTGCTCGGGGTGGGTCTACAAGCATTGGCGCGGGCCGTTCTACCCGCAGGACCTGCCGGCGAAGCGCTGGTTCGCCTTCTATGCCGGCGAGTTCGACACGGTCGAGATCAACAACAGCTTCTACCGGCTTCCCAGGGCCGAGACTTTCGAAGCCTGGCGCGACCAGGCGCCGGCGGGCTTCTGCTACGCGGTCAAGGCCAACCGCTTCCTGACCCAGGCGAAGAAGCTCAAGGATTGCGAGGCGCCGCTGGCACGGATGATGTCTCCAGTGCGCAAGCTCAAGCCCGCGCTCGGTCCGATCCTCTACCAGTTGCCGCCAAACTTCAGGATCAACCTCGGGCGGCTCGAAAGCTTTCTCCGACTGCTGCCCGACGACGTCACCAGCGTGTTCGAGTTCCGCGACGCCTCGTGGTACGACGACAAGGTCTTCGCACTCCTTGACCGCCACGGCGCGAGCTTCTGCTCGCACGACATGCCGGGCTCCCAAAGCCCGCGGATCGCGGTCGGACCGATCGCCTACGTTCGCTTCCACGGCGGGGTCGGCAAGTACTGGGGTCGGTACTCGGACAAGGTGCTGCTCGAATGGACCGACTGGATCGCTGAGGAAGCTGGCGGCGGGCGGTCGGTGTGGGCCTATTTCAACAACGACCCCGAAGCGCATGCGGTCCATGACGCGCAGAGGCTGCGGGCGATGGTACGGCAGGCGGTCGGGTGATCCGTTCAGCGGAGCGAAAACGGCAGGCGTGCGTTGTCGGGGCGATGAAACTCCTGACCGCACTTCCCCTCGTCGCTCTCGCCGCCGCCTGCGCCACCGTCCCCGCGCCGCTCGCACCCGAAGGTTCGGCGGTCGAGATCGGCGACGGTGTCCGCGTCGGCAGGCTCGTCGCCGTGCCGCAGGTGCTGCTCGAGGACAGCCGCTGCCCGATGAACGCCCGCTGCATCTGGGCCGGACGTGTCGTTCTGTCGACGCGAATCTATGGACCGGAGTTCGACGAGACCGTGCCGCTGGTGCTCGGCGAGCCGCATGCTCTCCACGGCACCTCGATCACGCTGACCTCGGTGCACCCCGAGCGAATGGCGGGCGAGGAAATCCCGGTGCCGAACTACCGCTTCGGGTTCGAAGGCGGCGGCTAGGCCGTGAGCCGAAGTCCGGGCATGAGACCCGCAGTTCGGCGATCATTAAGCCGTTTGCTTCATCATGCGACCAATGAGGTCGATCTTTCTCCTTCCCCTTGCTCTCGCGGGCTGCGCCAGCACGCCGCCGCCCGACGGCATTGTCCGCGCCCGACTCGATCAGCGCGTGTATGTCGACGGCCCCTACGTGACCCCGCTCGCGGTGATCGAGGACAGCCGCTGTCCCGTCGGCGTGCAGTGCGTATCCGCCGGACGGACGCGCGTGATGGTACGGATCGACCTCGGCTCGCGCAGCGAATTCCACGAGCTTTGCAGCGACACGCCGCTGCAGGTTGCCGATGGCACGCTGTCCCTGGTCGAGGTGATGCCCGCGGCGGGACCGGGGATCGGGCCCGGCGCCTATCGGTTCGGGATGCGCTTCTCCGGCGGCCTCTAGACACGCGCGTGAGTTCGTAACGCCCCTCACGCGAAAATGGGGACTGTCCCTGTTTTAGTGAGCCTGCGGCCGTAGAGCCCCAGGTCTATCCGCGCTGGAGCGCTGCCACGCCGGGGAGCTCCCGCCCCTCCATCCACTCGAGGAACGCGCCACCGGCCGTCGAGACGTAGGTAAAGTCCCCCGCTACCCCCGCGTGGTTCAAGGCCGCCACGGTATCGCCGCCGCCGGCAACCGACACCAGCGAGCCTTCGCGAGTCAGCGCCGCTGCGGTCTTCGCCAGCGCCACGGTGGCTTCATCGAACGGTGGGGTCTCGAAGGCGCCGAGCGGGCCGTTCCACACCAGCGTGCGGCAAGTCTTGAGGACGTCGGCGAGCGCCTCGACCGCCTGCGGGCCGACGTCGAGGATCATCTCGTCGGCCGCGACCTCGTGGACGTTGCAGGTGCGCAGGCTCGGCGGATTGGCGGCAAATTCCTTCGCCACCACGACGTCGTAGGGTAGGTGCACCGTACAGCCGGCCTTGTCGGCAGCGTCGAGAATCGCTTCGGCCTTGTCGGCCATCTCGTGCTCGCACAGCGACTTGCCGACGTCGATCCCGCGCGCAGCGAGGAACGTGTTGGCCATGCCGCCGCCGATGATCAGGTGATCGACGCGCGCGACGAGATGCTCGAGCACCGCGAGCTTGGTCGAGACCTTGGCGCCGCCGACCACCGCTGCGACGGGTTTGTCCGGATTGCCGAGCGCCTTGTCGAGCGCCTCGAGCTCGGCCTGCATCGCGCGGCCTGCATAGGCCGGCAGCAGGTGCGCCAGCCCCTCAGTCGTGGCGTGCGCGCGATGCGAGGCGGAGAAGGCGTCGTTGACGTAGACGTCGCCATTGGCGGCGATCGCTTCCGCGAACTGCCGGTCATTGGCTTCCTCGCCGGGCCAGAAGCGGGTGTTCTCGAGCAGGCCGATGTCGCCGGGGCGCAGGATCCCGATCGCCTGTTCGACCACCGGCCCCTCGACCTCGGGGATGAACATCACCTCGCGCCCGAACACGTCCTCGATCGCGCCCTGGATCAGGCTCAGAGACATCGTCGAGTGACGCTGCCCCTTGGGTCGGCCGAAATGCGCCAGCAGCAGCACCTTGGCACCGGCATCAGCGAGCTCGAGCACCGTCGGCGCAACTGCCCGCGCGCGGGTCAGGTCGGTGACCCGCCCGTCGGCCATCGGCAGGTTGAGATCGACGCGCACCAGCGCGACCTTGCCGCGGACGTCGCCGATGTCGTCGAGAGTGCGGAACTTCGCCATCACAGGATCCTCACAGTGTCGCCGACGGCGATCTCGCCGTCATCTATCACGCGGGCGCAGAACCCGCCCCGCCAGTCCGGCGTGAGCGCAGCGCGCAGCCCCGAATGAAGCTCGTCCATGCGCTCGCACGGGTCGCATTCGCAAGTAATCTCGAGCACCAGGCTGTCGCCGACCCGCACGCGGGTCCCTTCCGCGCGCGGCAGGCGGATCCCCCGCAGCAACAGGTTACGCCGGCAGTCCGACCAGTCGAGCACCGCGCCGGACTCCGCCATCGCGGCTGAAACGCTCTCGGCCTCGATCAGCGTCACCTGCCGCTTGCGGCTCGGCTTGGTTGCCGCGAGCGCCCCGCGGTAATCCCCGTGCACGCCCTCCGCGACCGTGACGGCGACGCGGTCGATCGTCTCCATCGGGCCCTTGGGCCGGTCGTGCCGGGCGATCCCCGCGAGGTGAGCGGTGGTCATCAGAATAGCTTACCCCTCCCCCGTCATCCCGGCGTTCGCCGGGTGACGGATGGTCAGAGGAACTTCGCCATCACCCCGGCGGTGTCGATCATCCGGTTCGAGAAGCCCCACTCGTTGTCGTACCACGACACGACGCGCGCGAGCTTGCCTTCGAGCACAGCGGTCTCGAGACTGTCGACCGTCGAGCTCGCTGGCTGGTGGTTGAAGTCGCTGCTGACGAGCGGCTGGTCGGTGTAGTCGAGCACGCCCTTCATCGCCCCTTCGGCAGCAGCCTTGAGCGCGGCGTTGATCTCTTCCTTGGTGGTGTCGCGCGACGGCGTGAACACGAGGTCGACCAGGCTCACGTTCGGCGTGGGCACGCGGACCGAGGAGCCGTCGAGCTTGCCCTTGAGCTCGGGCAGCACGAGGCCGACGGCGCGCGCCGCGCCGGTCGTGGTCGGGATCATGTTCATCGCCCCGGCGCGGGCCCGGCGCAGGTCCTTGTGGATCTGGTCGAGAATGCGCTGGTCGTTGGTGTAGCTGTGGATCGTGGTCATGAACCCGCGCTCGATGCCCACCGTCTCGTGCAGCACCTTGGCCACCGGCGCGAGGCAGTTGGTCGTGCAGCTCGCGTTCGAAACGATCACGTCGTCGGCGGTCAGCGTGTCCTGGTTCACGCCGAACACGATGGTCTTGGAGACGCCGGTCGCCGGGGCCGAGATCAGCACCCGCTTGGCGCCGGCAGCGAGGTGCGGCCGGCTGGCCTCGTCCGACTGGAAGAAGCCCGTGCATTCAAGCACGAAGTCGACGCCGAGCTCCTTGTGCGGCAGCTTGCCGGGATCGCGCTCCTTGGTCACCGCGATGTCGCGGCCGTTGACCTGGATGCTGTCCTCGTCGGCGGTCACCGTCCCGGGGAAGCGGCCATGGGTGCTGTCGTAGGCGAACAGCAGCGCGTTCGACTTCGGATCGGCGAGGTCGTTGATCGCGACCAGCTCGAAATCGTGGTCGGTGCGTTCGAGCAGCGCGCGGGCGACGAGCCGCCCGATGCGTCCGAATCCGTTGATCGCAACCTTCACCGCCATGGGAGGAACTCCTGCTACTTGCCCAGTCTGTCTAGGATTTTGGGAACGATGGCTTCGGCCGAGAAGCCGAAATGCTTGAACAACACCTCGGCCGGGGCCGAAGCGCCGAACCGATCCAGGCCGATGGTGAGCCCGTCGTTGCCGACGAAGCGCTCCCACCCGAGGGTGACGCCGGCCTCGACGGAGACCTTGAGCACGTCGTCCGGAAGCAGCTCGGCGCGGAAGGCCGCATCCTGCTTCTCGAACAGCTCGACGCACGGCATCGAGACGACGTCGGCGCCGATGCCGTTCGTCTCGAGCTCCTTCGCGCAGTCGAGCGCGACCGCGACCTCGGACCCGGTCGCGACCAGCACGACCTGGCGAGCCGCCTCGGCGGCCTTGATCCGGTACGCGCCCTTCGCGCAGCGGTTGGTACCGCCCGCGTCGCTGCGCACTGGCGGCAAGTTCTGCCGGCTCAGCGCGAGCACTGAGGGGGTGCCGGGCGTCGACAGGGCCAGCGCCCAGCACTCGGCCGTCTCGATCGCGTCGGCCGGGCGATAGACGTTGAGGTTCGGGATCAGCCGCAGGCTCATCACCTGCTCGATCGGCTGGTGGGTCGGCCCGTCCTCGCCGAGGCCGATCGAATCGTGCGTCAGCACGTAGACCACCTGCACCCGCTGCAGGGCCGAGAGACGGATCGCGTTGCGCGCGTAGTCGCTGAAGATCAGGAAGGTGCCGCCGTAGGGCACCACGCCACCGTGCAGCGCCATGCCGTTCATCGCCGCGGCCATCCCGAACTCGCGGATCCCGTAATAGAGATAGCGGCCCGAGTAATCTTCGCGCGTGAAAGGCTTGGTGGCCGAAGTTTTGGTATTGTTCGAGCCCGTGAGGTCGGCCGAACCGCCGATCAGCTGCGGCAGGGCTTCGGTCAGCGGACCGAGCGCCATCTCGGACGCCTTGCGCGAGGCGACCTTGGGCGGATCCTGCGCCAGCGCGGCGAGATGCGGCTCGATCGCCGAGGCCGCGGCCGCCCCGACCGGCTCGAGCTGCCGCTCGAACGCGCCCTTCTGCGGCGAGGCCGCGAGGCGGTCCCGCCACGCGCGGTTGGCCTCGGCACCCTTGCTGCCGAGCGAGCGCCAGTCGGCAAGGATGTCCTCGGGAACGACGAAAGGCTCCGCAGTCCATCCGAGGTACTCGCGCGCTGCTGCGACTTCGTCTGCGCCGAGCGGGTTGCCGTGGACCGCGCTGGTGCCCTGCTTGTTCGGCGCGCCCTTGCCGATCACCGTACGGCAGGCGACCAGCGACGGGCGCGGATCGGCGACGGCTTCGGCCAGCGCACGGCGGACGTCGGCCGGATCGTGGCCGTCGCAGTCGACAGTGTGCCAACCGGTGGCGCGGTAGCGGGCCGGGATGTCCTCGCTGGTCGAAAGATCGGTATGCCCGTCGATCGTGACCTTGTTGTCGTCCCACAGCACGATCAGGCGCCCGAGTCCGAGGTGCCCGGCGAGCCCGATCGCCTCGTGGTTGATGCCTTCCATCAAGCAGCCGTCGCCGGCGACGACCCAGGTCCGGTGATCGACCAGCTCGTCCCCGAAAACCGCGTTGAGGTGCCGCTCGGCGATCGCCATGCCGACCGCCATCGCCAGGCCCTGTCCGAGCGGGCCGGTGGTCGCCTCGACGCCGTCGATGAGGAAGTTCTCCGGATGCCCCGCGCAGGGGCTGCCGAGCTGCCGGAAGTTGCGGATGTCCTCCATCGTCGGCGAAGCGTAGCCGGTCAGGTGGAGCAGAGCGTAGATCAGCATCGAGCCGTGTCCGGCCGACAGCACGAAGCGGTCACGGTCGGGCCACTGGGGATCGGCCGGGTCGAACTTGAGGAATTCACTCCACAGCACCGTGGCCACGTCGGCCATGCCCATCGGCATGCCCGGATGGCCGATGTTGGCCTTTTGCACCGCGTCCATCGACAGGGCGCGGATGGCGTTGGCCATGGGCGCGAGACGGGCGGGATCGAGGCTCATGCGGCAAGGCTCCGGACAGCTTGGAAACGGGGCCACGAGTCGCCCCCGAGTCGGATGCGCCGCTCCTTGAGAAACGCCCGCCTTCGCGTCAAGCGGTGCGGGTCGAGCGGCGTGGGCGCCCGCGGCAGAGGTTTATTCACAGCTCCGGCAAGCAAGGTTTTGCCTGCAAAGGTACTTTCCCCTAAGCCCTCGATCATGTCGGGGAATAGGATTGCCCGGGCGCTCGCGCGCATCGAAGCTGCTGCGGAGCGGATCGAAGCCGCTGCAGACTCGCCACGGCCCAGTGCCGCTGATCCCGAACTCGCCCGCAAATACCAGGCACTGCGCAACGAGGCAGGCGCGGCCCTGGCCGAGCTCGATCGCCTGATCGGGGCGCTTGAGCGATGAGCAACGTCACCCTGACGATCGGCGGGCGGCACTATACGGTCGCCTGCGATGAGGGCCAGGAAGCGCACGTCGAAAGGCTGGGCGACCTGATCGACGACAAGCTCCAGGATCTGCCCAACCTTACAGGACAGTCGGAGGCGCGCACGCTGCTGTTCGCCGCCCTGCTCCTCGCCGACGAGCTTCACGATGCCCGCGCGGGCGCTCCCCCGGCCGCGGCAGACCCTTCGCCGGAAGTGGCCGAGAACCTCGAGAGGCTGGCCAGCCGACTCGAAGCCCTTGCAGAGCGTCTCGAGAGCAACGGCTGAGGTTCCCCTTTCCATTCTGGCGCCGGCCTCTATGAATGGCGCAACGCAGCGGGGGAGCCGATCCATGATCGAGGGCATCGTTCTCGTAGCCGTATTCATCGTCGTGGCCGTCTGGGGCGTGTCGATCTACAACCGCCTCGTTCGCCTGCGAGCGCTGGTCAACGAGGGCTTTAGCGGCATCACGGTGCAACTCCGCCGGCGCGCCGACCTGATTCCCAATCTCGTCAGTACGGTCGAGGGCTACGCTGCGCACGAACGCAGCACGCTCAACGAAGTTATCGCCCACCGCGGCGATGCCACTTCGGCCCGGGGGGTCGCCGCGACCGCCGCGGCGGACAACGCGTTTACCGCACTTCTCGGGCGACTGATGGCGGTCGTCGAGGCCTACCCCGACCTCAAGGCCGACGCCAACTTCCGCCAGCTGCAGGAAGAGCTCAGCGAGATCGAGGATCACCTGCAGAGCGCACGACGCTACTACAACGCGACCGTGCGCGATCTGAACACGCGCATCCAGTCGTTCCCGGACCTGCTGTTCGCGCGTCCGCTCGGCTTTACCGAGGCCGAGTTCTACCAGGACGGCGATACCTCGATCCAGCAAGCGCCCAAGGTCGCATTCGGCTCCGCGAAAGCCTGACCGATGCCGCGCGGGGCACGGGTGCTGGTCGCGCTGCTCCTCGCGGCACTGGCGCTGCTCGCCCCCGGCGCCGCGCTGGCCGAGGAGCGGATTCTCTCGTGGCAAAGCGACATCGAAATCCGCCCCGACGGCACGCTCGAAGTGGCCGAGACGATCCGCGTCGCAGTCGAAGGCTACCAGATCAGCCGCGGCATCTATCGCGACTTCCCGACGATCTACCAGCGCAACGGGCGCCGCGTCCGCGTGGGCTTCGAGGTCGAGGACGTCGAACGCGACGGGCGGGCCGAACCTTATGCGCTGGAGGGCATAGGAAATGGCGTCCGGGTGCGAATCGGCGACGCCGACGTCCTTCTCCCGTACGGCGAGCACACTTACGTCATCCGCTACACGACGACCCGCCAGCTCGGCTTCTTCGATGGCTACGACGAGCTCTACTGGAACGTGACCGGCAACGGCTGGGCATTCCCGATCGACCGCGCAGAAGCCCGTATCCGCCTGCCCGAACCCGTCCCCTTCGGCCCCGAGCGTGCGGTCTACACCGGTCCGCAGGGCTCGACGGCCGGCAATGCGGCAGTGGTCTCCGAGCGCCCAGGAGAAATCGTCGTCGCAACCACGGGGGCGCTCGGACCTTACGAAGGGCTCACGGTCGCGGTACGCTGGCCCAAGGGGATAGTTGCCGAACCGCCCAAGCCGTCCACAGCGCAGCTCCAACTGCAGGACCAGGGGCCGCGCGCGGGGTTTGTGGCGGCTCTGCTCGGACTGCTCGGATACTATTTCATGGCGTGGAAGAAGGCCGGGCGCGGCCCGCGTCCGGGCACGGTCGTGCCACTGTTCGCCCCGCCTGAAGGAATGTCCGCTGCGGGGGTGCGCTACGTCAGACGAATGGGCTTCGACAACCGCTGCTTCGCTGCGGCGATCGTCGAATGCGGCACCCACGGCGAGCTCAAGCTGGTCGAGGGCGAGAAGGCGTTCCTCGGTCTCGGAAGCGCGAAGACCACCCTCTTCCGGACCCACGGCCGCGGCGGCCTGCAGCCCGGCGAGCGGGCCATGCTCGATGCGCTGTTCCGCGGCGGCGAGAGCATCGAGATGGACAACGCCAACCATGCCCGGTTCAGCGCCGCCTCCAAGGCGCTCCAGGAGCATCTGGAGCGTGACTACAAGGGCAAGCTGTTCCTGAGGAACTTCGCGTGGGCCTGGATAGGGCTGCTCGTGCTGCTCGCGGCAATGCTGTTCGTCGGCACGGTTGTCGCCTGGACGGACCTCTACGTGACACCGTTCGAGCGGTTGGTTCCGTCGGCGGGCCTGGGGCTCGCGCTGATACCCATTGCGCTTCTCTGGCGCCGCGCGACGGGCTGGCCGCTGCTCGCGCTCGGCGGGCTCTGCGTGCTCGGCGGTCTCGGGTTGCTGGTTGGGTCGATCGCGCTGCTGTCGCAGGCCGTGCCGTTTACGAGCTGGGGCTGGATGCTCGCTCCGCTGGTCGCGCTGCCTGTGGTGGTCTCGGCGTTCGTCTGGATGGCCGCGCCTACCCGGGAAGGTCGCGAGGTCATGGACCGTATCGAAGGCTTCAAGCACTACCTGTCGATCACTGAGGAAGAACGGCTCGAGGCGCTCCACCCGCCAGAGAAGACTCCGGAATTGTTCGAACGCTTCCTTCCCTACGCCATCGCGCTCGAGGTCGAGAACCGCTGGGCCGACAAGTTCGCCGAAGTGCTGTCCGCTGCCTCGGCCGATCCCTCGCGGCGCGATGGCCAGACCTTTGGCTGGTATTCGGGCTCGAGCAACGCCTGGGCCAACCCCAGCCGCTTCGCCGGCGCGGTCGGGGCGTCGCTCGCCAGCAGCGTCGCGTCCGCCTCGACGGCGCCCGGTTCGAGCAGCGGATCGGGTGGCGGCGGGTCTTCCGGAGGCGGCGGCGGAGGCGGCGGGGGCGGCGGCTGGTAGTTGCGGGCGCCGGTCCGACATCCTAGATAGGCGGCGGCGGGACTGCTCGGCACGAGCCGTCAGAATATCCCTGAGGCTATAAGCAATCCATGGGAGCTGTCCCTGCCCGGTTCGCGGGTTCGTCCCGAGGGCCGGTGCATATGGCGCCCACCTGACGTTGAGGCGTCAGAGGATTTCCCGGCAAACGACCCATAGTGGTTCCGCCACCCTCCCCCTCACCTCGTTGTTGACGCTGCGCACCGCGCACGCATACTGATTGGCGTACGGGGGCAACATGACCGACGGAGTGTGGCGCTTCGGCCAGGTTGAGTTCGACCGGGAGCGCGGCAGGCTCACGGTCGACGGGCGGGTCGTAACGCTCGACCGCGCCTGCCGCGTCATTTTCGCGGAGCTGGCGGCGAAAACCGGCCACGATGTGCCGAAGGGCCACCTGCTCGAGATCGGCTGGCCTGATCGCGTCGTCGACGAGAACTCGCTGACAAAGGCGATCAGCCGGCTGCGGCACGCGCTCGGCGACGACGGAGACGCGGTCGAGACCGTTCATGGCTTCGGCTATCGGCTGGCCGTGGAACCTGAGGGAACCGAGCCTCGGACAAAGGCTCCGGCGACGGCTCCGAGATCCCGGCGCCCAGCGGTACTCGTGGCGGGCGTAGCGGCGATTGCGGTTGCCGCGCTGACGGTGGCAACGCTTCCGGGCGAGGCGCAACCCGAATTCCGCGTCCGCAACGGCGAAGCGCCCGATGCGATCGGGCGCGTGCTGTGGGTGGACGATCATCCGGAGAACAACGTCACCGAGGTCCGTCAACTCGAAGGGCGCAAGATCGCCGTCTACCAGGTCGGCACGACCGAGGAAGCGCTGACGCTGCTGCCGATGTACGAGTACGGCGCCGTCATCTCGGACATGGGGCGCGGCGACCGGCCGCTCGCCGGGCTCGACCTGCTGAAGGCGATGCGCGCCCGCGGCGACCGGAGGCCGTTCTTCCTCTATACCGTCCATTCCTCGGACGCGCAGCGCAAGCTCGTCGACGAAGCCGGCGGCCAGGCCGTGGCCGAAACGCGCGAGGAGCTTTACGCGGCGATCCTGCCGCTGTTCCCCAACGGCAGTTAGCCGCGGACGACCGCCGGTTTGCCGGCTCGACTTCTGATTGTGCCGGCGGCTAAGGGACCGGCATGACCGATCCAGCCATCGCCGAGCGCAAGCGGCAGCTTCGCACCGAGCTGCGTCGCAAGCGGAAGGAGCATGCCGCGACGCTCCCCTCGGAAGTCAGCGCGCTCGTGTTCAGCCGGCCGCCGCAGCAGGTCCTGGAGCTTGTTCCGGCCGAGGCAACGATCGGGCTGTACCGATCCGACGAAGGCGAGGCGCCGTCGCGGGGCTACATCCGCTTCTTCTTCGAGCGAGGCCACCCGATCGCGCTTCCGCGCGTGACCACGCTCGACAAGCCGATGGAATTCCGCCGGCACACCGATCCCTATGAGGAAAGCGACCTCGAGGCCGGCGTCTGGGGCCTGCGGCAGCCGCGTACCGATGCACCCGTGGTGGTCCCCCAGGTTCTCTTCATGCCGCTGGTCGGCTTCACGGCGAAAGGCGACCGGCTCGGCCAGGGCGGCGGCTACTACGACCGTTACCTCGCCGCACATCCCCAGGTCGTCGCCATCGGCATGGCCTGGGACGTGCAGGAAGTCGCCGAGCTGCCCACCGAGCTGCACGACATGCGCCTCAGCGCGATCGTCACGCCCACACGGGTGCTCGGCCCGTTCTGATGCGCGACAAGCCGACGCTGCGGATACCATTCGGCATCCTCATGCTGCTGGTCGGCCTCGCCGCCTACGCGCTGGTCGTCGCGTGGGCCTCGCAATGGATCGAGCGGCTACCGGCGCTGGCCCAGGGCGGCGTCTATCTCGTGCTCGGGGTCGCCTGGCTGCTGCCGCTTCGCCGATTCCTCATCTGGATGGAGACCGGCCGCTGGGGCTGAAGCGCGCTTGCCACTGCCCCCTCTCCCGCCAGCCTGTGCCGCGATGGGAGGAGCTGAATCCATGACAGACAAAGGGCCGCCCGCACCGGCCGAACGCTTGCACGCGCTGGACCTCGTGCGCGCGTCGGCCCTGCTGCTTGGTATCGTCTTCCATGCAGCGCTCCCGTTCATCCCCGATTACGAGGCATGGCTGGTGATGGACGACATCCGCAGCCGGCCGGTCGCTTGGCTGGCCTTCTGGTTGCACAGCTTCCGGATGCCGACCTTCTTCCTGCTGGCCGGGTTCTTCGGGCACATGATGCTCGGGCGCCGCGGCACCGCAGGGTTCGTCAGGGACCGGGCGAGGCGCATCCTCGCCCCGCTGCTGATCTTCTGGCTGCCGGTGATGATCCTGTTCGGGCTGACCATGGCCTTCGCAGCCGCGATCGGTGCGGTACCGGTGCCCGACGAGCCACCGCCCCTGCCGCAGCTGACGATCGAGGGCTGGCCGCTGACGCACCTTTGGTTCCTCTACGTGCTCCTGATCTTCTACGCGGCGACCTTGCTCGGACGCACCGCCGTTGGCGCGCTCGACCGCAACGGCAGGCTGCGCTCGCTCATCGATCGCGCACTGGCGGCACTGCTCGGTCTTCCGTTTGCGCTGCCCGTACTGCTGGCCGTGCCGGTGACGGCCCTGCTTCTGCGCCACGAAGGCTGGGCCGAGTGGTGGGGGATCCCGACGCCCGACGTGGGGCTCGTCCCCAATGCGGCCGCGTTCGGCAGCTTCGGGCTCGCTTTCGCCCTGGGATGGCTGCTGCATCGGCTCGAAGGCGGCCTCGCGCCGCTGGCGAGACAGTGGGCCCTCCATCTCCCGGTTGCCGCAGCCATCACCGTCGTTTGCCTTGTGCTGACCATCGGGGCCGAATTCGCGCCACAGCTCGAAGGCGATGTCAGGGCCGCCTACGCGAGCCTCTACGCCGCAAGCCTCTGGCTGTGGACATTCGGGCTGATCGGCGCCGCGCTGCACTTCATCCGCAGCGAAAGCCCGCGGATTCGCTACCTCGCCGATGCCTCCTACTGGCTCTACATCGTTCACCTGCCGCTGATCGTGGCGCTCGAGGCGACCGTCGCCAGGTGGCCGCTGCCGGCCGGGATCAAGCTCGTGCTGGTGGTCGCGGCCGGAGTGGCGATCATGCTTGCCACCTACCGCTGGTTCGTGCGTTCGACGTGCATCGGCGCGCTGCTCAACGGACGACGATATCCGCGCAGGGTTTCGGCCGTCTGAGATTCGGGCTGTCGGAAGGTCCCAAGTGGCGCGAGTGACGGGGCTCGAACCCGCGACCTCCGGCGTGACAGGCCGGCGCTCTAACCAACTGAGCTACACCCGCGCAATCGGGCGTTGCACCGCTTGGGAGCCGCGCCCCTAGGGCAGCGTCCCGGGGCTGTCAACCGCCCTTCCCGCAC
>CALCBC010000065.1 GCA_937898525.1 uncultured Sphingomonadales bacterium | reverse complement strand
TGGTGATGGATCCGCCCTCGCAGGCGAGGGATCGCGGCGCGGTGCTCTACATCCACGGCGGCGGCATGGTCGTCGGCACCGCCGACAGCGCGCTCGAGGACAAGCCGCAACTCGCGCTCGAGCACGACTGCGTGGTGGTTTCGGTCGACTATCGCCTTGCGCCCGAGACGCCGTTCCCCGGGCCGCAGGAAGACAACTACGCCGCCCTCTTGTGGCTGGTGGCGAACGCCGCGGACCTGGGCGTCGACCCGGCGCGGATCGTGGTGATGGGCGCCAGCGCCGGCGGCGGCCTCGCCGCCAGCCTCGCGCTGATGGCGCGCGACCGAGGCGGCCCGCCGCTGGCCGGCCAGGTACTGATCTACCCGATGCTCGACTGGCGCACCGGCAGCGCCGCCTGCCCCTACAACAACCGCCACACCGGCGAGTGGGTCTGGACCCGCGAGAAGAACCGCTTCGGCTGGGAGGCGCTGCGCGGCGATTACCAGCCGGTCGACGAACGCAAGGGATGGTTCTCCCCGGCACTGGCCGACGACCTTTCGAATCTCCCACCCGCCTACATCAGCACAGGCGCCCTCGACCTGTTCCTCGACGAGGACCTCGACTACGGGCGGCGTCTGGTCGACTGCGGCGTGCCGACCGAGCTCCACGTCTATCCAGGTGCGATCCACGCGTTCGAGATGGTGCCGGGGACGACGCTCGCCGAGCAGGCCGCGACCGACCTCAGGAGAGGCCTGACGCGCCTGCTCGGATAACGGTCCGACCCGACGCGCTAGGCAGCGAGGTCGGTCAGCCAGGGAACGTGCTTCTTCAGCCATGCCTTGAACAGGTCCAGCTCCTTCTCGATCACCTGCTCGCCGGGTTCGAACGGCCGTCCGTCGAAGTAGCGCGGGGGCCTGCCGGGCCCGTCGGGGCTGCCGTGACCGGTGTCGAGGGATTCCCGCCAGTACTCGGCGTGGGCCTTCCACTCGGCCTGGTCGACCAGCGTTGGCGCATCGAGCCAGACGTTCCAGGTCAGCACGTTCCCGGGTGAGAGCAGGTTGCCCGAGGCAAGGTTGAACACGTCCATCACCAGGGCGTTGAATTCGTCGACCATCGGGATGCCGTGCTTGAGGATCGGACCGATCTCGACGGCGACGTTGGCCACGGCCCACGCCTCCTTCTCGTGGGTCGCGAAGTTCGGGTTCTTGAAGGCCTGGTTGATGCCCGAGCGCACCGAGATGATCGGGTTGGACGGGTCGCCGACATGGTGCAGCGTCACCTGGATCGCGTGCGCCTTGTCGAGCGGGAACGGCAAGCCCTCCTCGGCGAAGATCAGTTCGAGCAGCTTGTACAGCCGGCGCGTCTTGGCCACGGCGCCGAACCAGATCTTGCCGGTCACCGTCATGTCCGCGGCAACGAGGTCGTAGTCGAGTCTGGGCGTCGACTCGTTGACCCAGCCGCGCTGACCGGTGACGGTCACCTCGATGTTGAGGTCGCCGAAAGTCGGCGAATAGGCGCCCTGCTGCGGGCAGATGATCGAGTAGATCCGTCCGGCGTCGGTATAGCCCGCGCGCGAGATGTCGGGCGCGAACATCTGGTAGCAGCGCGAATCCTCGTCGCCCATCACCGTCTGCCAGCTGAACTCGGGCCACAGCACGTCGAGCTGGCGCTTGAGCAGCGGGATGTTGGCCATGTTGTCGAGCATGGGCAGCGACGACAGGTCGGGGTCCGGATAGGCGAACGCCGGGTTGGAGCTCGAGAATCCGCCGACCCATCCTGGTGCCGGCGTCTTGGTCGAAATGATGCGCATCGAAGTCATGACAGCCTCCTGTCGGAGCTACGAACGACGTCTGTCATTATTGATTATGCGCCCGAGTCGAGGCCGTCATAATAATAGATCAGGAAAAACGGAGTCGATGCTTTTAGAAAAGCCGTCATAAAACGACAGCCATTTCTAAATCCATGACTTGGCGTTCGGTCTTCGCGTCGCCCGGCTCCGGATGCCCAACGCGCGCGCGGGAGCCGCGGTGGAAGCTTTCCACCCCGGCTCCCGGCTGATTCAGCGTCTGCCTACTGGCAGAGCCCGGCGGCGCGTTCCGCGATCCCGCGCAGGCCCCCGCGGCAGCGCGGCAGCGTGTTCTGCGGCGGCGCCTCGCTGCGTTCCTCGGTCTCGCTCGAGCCGCCCTCGAACCCGCCCATCCCGGGCATGCCGTGCATCAGCATCGTGTTCGAGCGGAAGCGCACGCGGGTGATCCAGTCGGGCTGCCAGTCGCGCGGGGCGTTGGCCGGACGTTCGGGCCACGAGAAGTTGGCCTCGGGGCCGTAGGCGAACAGCTGGGTCATCAGCATCGGCCCGCCCGCCTGCTTGACCTCGGCGGGGATCGTGCACTCCGTCTGGCTCGGCGGCATCACGGTGCCGGCCTGGATCAGCCGGGCGACCGCCGCCGGCGAAAGCCAGTCCGACATTGGCCCGCCGAACTGCTGGGTCGATGACGAAGTCCACCAGACCATGTCGCGCGAATTGCCGCGCTGGTCGGGATTGGTGCCGATCGCCCAGGCATAGTAGCCGGTTGCCTTCTCCAGCGCGTTCCAGCTCAGCCCGATCGCCCCGCTCGCCGTGTCGCGCGAGGTTGCACGCAGTGCCGGCATGAAGTCCTCGGCCAGAGTGAACTTGATCTCGGGCGCGAAGTTGCCGGCGATACGGTGCTCGCCGAGCAGCGACGAGTCGGCCGGAACGGCCTTCGAATCGCGTGCGTTCGGCCAGTCGGCGTAGCTCGTGCTGTTGGCCGAGGTCACCGTCCAGGCATCGGGCAGGTCGATCCCGGTGGCCAGGAGTCCGGGCGGGATTTCGCCGCGCGCCATCCTGGAGAAGTCGATGACCACCGGCTGGCCCGGGCCGGCATGCTCGCCGCAGCCCCAGAACAGCAGCAGCCGGCCTTCGGGCATCTGCGGAATCGTTCCCGGCGTGCCTTCGCGCGGGGTCGACTGGACGCGCTCGCCGAGCAGCCGCACCGACCGGCCGAGCTTCGCACCTTGCGGCATGAAGTGGTCGGCCTCCGCCGGGTTCGCCGACTGGGTCGAACCGAGCCGCAGGGTCAGGTCGTGCGCGACGTTGTTGCCGCCACCGCGCAGCATCGACATTGCCGCGCCGACTCCGCCCCCCTGGCCCATCGCCATCATGCCCGACGTGGTCCCGGCGTCCATCGTGTAGCGGGCGATCGTCCTGCCGGTCCCGACCTGCTGCGACAATGCCGGCACTGCGCCGAGCGCGACCGCGCAGGCTGCTGCCGAGATGGCGGCGAGATGAAACCTCTTCATGTGCGGCTGGCCCCCTTCAAACGCGCCTGAAGGCGCTCGGACTCCTCTAATCCCGAGCCCGTGTCATCCGCAACCATCGACTGCAGGCTCCGCCCGCTCCTTGAGGCTCAGCTCGCGTTCGGATCGACCCGGATCGGCGCGCCGTCGTCATCGACCTGCGGTCCGGGGATCGCAGTCAGCGTGTGGATCTGGCGGAACTTGCCGTCGACATAGCGGAAGGTGTGCGAGTCGGGTCCGCCGGTGGAGCTGCCGAAGCGGCAGAACACGTTGA
Source organism: uncultured Sphingomonadales bacterium (assembly GCA_937898525.1). Lineage (GTDB taxonomy): Bacteria > Pseudomonadota > Alphaproteobacteria > Sphingomonadales > Sphingomonadaceae > Croceibacterium_A. The sequence continues at coordinate 31,584 of CALCBC010000065.1, read as the reverse complement.
TCACCCCCATTTCCTCGTCGACGAGGTAGTCGCGGTTGACGATGTAGAGCACGCCCGGCGGCATGCCGACCTCGCAACTGGCGGTCGGGCTGTTCTCCCGGTTGGTGTAGGCGCCGCCCTCGAGCCGCGCGCAGGGCACGCCCCACGGGATATCGGTAAACTTGTCGGAGAAGCCGTCGAGATAGGCGTTGGCGCCGCGGATCATCTCGGATTCCGGCGTCCGCTGGTACGGGTGGAGCGGTTCCCAGTTCTCCTGTTTCGTATACTTGAGGAAGGCGTTGGCGTTGAACAGCCAGTCGCCGGTCTTGGTGACGATGCTGTCGACGCGGATCACCTTGCCTTCGTGCAGGTACAGCCGCGTGCCGAGGATGTACGGCGTGCCGCCCTCTGTGACGATGATTTCGGTGAAGGTCTTGCAGCGCTTGTCGTCGTGGAAGCTCATCGCGTTGGCGATCGGCAGCGCGGTGTTCCATAGCCCGGCGCCGCGATCGACGTCGGTCATGTTCTCGAGGAAACGGACCTTCTCGTGCAGCGGCAGCTTGCCGATGTCACCCGTCCGCTGCGCCTCGACGTAGGCGGCGCTCGCCGCCTTGAGCTCGTCGCGGGTGCATGTCGGCCGGTCCTGCAGCGGGGCCCAGGGGCTCGGCGGCGGCCCGCCCTGCGCCAGCGCCGGTGTCGCAGCGCAGGCGAGCAGCCCGGCCAGAAGGGTCTTCCTGATCATTCTCGCTCCTCCCATCCCGATCTTGCGCCCGGTGCGCGGGCGCGGCGCTTGCGTGGTTCGACAGGCTCACCACGAGCGAACTCTTCTGCTCTTCACTCGCCTGCCCCCGCTCATCCTGAACCTCTCGAAGGGCGTCAGCGAACGTCCTGGGGTTCTTCGCTGCGGCACTGCTGGTACGTGCTCCAGCCGGAACAGATGCCGTAGGGGCCGCGGATGAAGATCGCCTCGATCCGGCGAATCTGGTTGTTCTCGATCTTGAACAGCTCGCCGAGCTGCCAGGTCCAGTTGATCGGCCGGTGATCGAAGAATGCGAAAGCGAACACGATCCCGCGCTCGCGGTCGACCGCGACGAAGCGTCGGTCGCGGATGCTGGTCACCGCGCCGATCAACGACGTCTCGAGCTGTTCCTTGCAGCCCTGCACCGGCTGTCCGCGCATCCCGATCGTTCCGGGCGGACCGACGACGATGACCCCGTTCTCGTAACGCAGGCAGTCGTCGGTGAACGGGTAGTAGTCCTTGCCGGTGTTGCGCTCGACCGCCTCGAAGTAGGCGTTCCCCACCGCGATCAGATCGGCGCGGCTCATGCGCTCGGCTTCGGGCACGGCCTCCAGGAAGATCGGATGCGGTGAGCCCATCGCCTCGACTGCGGCGCCGGTCGCGGGGAACGGGCTGCTCGGCGCCGCAGCCCCCGCGCCGAGCGGCCGGTCGGGGCGCGCGGCGATCTGCTCGATCTCGGTGATCTTGCCGTCGACGATCCTCAGCCGCAGCGACAGGCCGACGGCCTCGGGCTCGCGCGCCGGGCCGGTTGCCGAGCTCGACGCCTGCTCGAACACGGTACCGAGGAAGGCGACCTGCTGGGTCTCCACGTCGGGCACGTAGAACTTGTAGTTGCCCACCGCGCTGGTGGTCGCCCACAGCCCTTCGTTGCCGAGCGGCAGCTCGATGCCGTTCTCGGTGAACCGGGCGGTCGGCGCGAACAGTTCCGGGTCGACATTGCCGTCGGCCATCGCCTGCAGGTAGCGGTCGACGAACCCCTCGAGGCAGGCGCGCTGGCATTCGTGCTGGACTTCCGGCACCTGCGCCGCACCCGCTGTGGCGAAGCCGATGGCCAGCGCGGCGAATCCCGCGCGAATCGCTTTCCTCATCTCACTCTCCCCGTTCTGCCGCGATCTAGCCCGCGTCGGGCCCGCTTCGCCAGCCCCCGCTCGCGGGAAGGGGCGGCGGTGCGGCGATCAATCGGCCGACTTCCCCGGCAAGCCGATGATCAGTCCGTAGAGCGCCACGCCCATCATCTGGATCACCGCGCTCGTCGCGCTCGACGCGAGCTGCGAGATGCCGATGCCGACCGGGTCCGCCGGGTCGAACAGGATACCGCAGGCGATCGATACTGCGATCGGCCCGATCACCAGTGCCAGCAGCGCGACCAGGATCGAGAACTCGGCGCCGCGGGTCCGCTCCCAGCTTTCGCCGAGCGACTGCTTTGCGCCGTCGCCGCGAGCGATCACGAGCGTTCCGGCAAGCATCCAGCGGGCCATGATCACGAGGCCCGGGAGGATGAGCAGGATCAATCCGCCGAGAATGCCGAGAATCGCCAGGATCGACATCAGGCAATAGGGCAGGAAGGTATCGTCGGCCGTCCGCGAGCCAAGCCCGGTGCGCCGGACCGCGGCCGAGAGCAGCAGGTACGAGGCGACGATCCCGATCGCGAAGGCCGCGATCGCGAGGACCAGCGCATCGGTGGCCCGGGTCATGTCGCGCGTGAAGTAGGTGATCGCCCCGTTCGCGAGCGTCAGTCCGGCGATGAAGAGCAGGACTGGGCGGACGTTGAGCTCGAGCACCCCGAGAGTCTTGTCGATGATGGTGCCGATCTTCAGGCTTCGCGGCGGCGTCGGGACGTTCATGGCGCTCCCCTCCCTGGAACGGTCCCACCCTCGGCCGATCGGTGGCAGAGTCAAGCCGCACTTCCGTCCGGTCGCTGCATTCGGAGACTTGTGAAAATCCTTCGGAACGCGGCGCGCGCTTCGGCGGGCCGCCGGCCCGCGGATAGAGTCACCGAACATCCTTTCCACGCCCTAAATCATGCGGCGGTTCTGCCGTCCTCTTCGGCATGTCCGAGCTCGGCCTGTTTTCGCTGACGCAGCTGGTCCCGTTTCGACGCACGCGGGATGACGCGAATGCGCGTCCGGCGAACGGCGGGCTCAAGCGCTGCGTCGAGAGCGAGCGCCGCCAGCTGCTCGAGGACATCAGCAGCTTCCTGCTGCGTCATGACCTCGCGGTGAACCCGGCGAACCTGGCGTTCGCCTGGGAAGCCTTCTCGGGCACGTCTCCCGGTCTCTATCGCCGGATCGCGGCGCGGGCGGCGGACGGCGAGCGCATCACCCAGGCGTGGATCGACGAGATCGCTGCCGAGCACGGCGCGGAGGCGGGCGGCGACGACCTGCGGGCGATGCTCGCCGAGCTCGATCAGGGCGTGCGCAAGTTCACTCAGACCGCGACGGCGGCGCGCAACGCGACGCAGGAATACAGCACCGACCTCGACCGCCACGTGGTCGAGCTCGAAGACGCCGACCGGGCCACGGATCGGACCGCGCGGCTCGCCGCCCTGGCGCGGGCGATGGCCGAGCGCACGCGCCGCGCCGAGGCTGACCTGCGCGAGCGCGAGCGTGAGGCAAAGACGCTGCGCCGGCGGCTGGACAAGGCGATCCGCGACGCCGAGCATGACTCGCTGACCGGGCTGCCCAACCGACGCGCCTTCGAAGCCGCGTTCGCTCGCCTCAGCGCCGAAGCCGCGGCGACGGGCCAGCCGCTGAGCCTCGCCTTCTGCGACATCGACCACTTCAAGCAGGTCAACGACACGCATGGGCACGACGCCGGCGACCGGGTGCTCAAGCTCATTGCGCAAGTGCTCGCGCGGCACTCGAACGACAGCTGCCACGTCTCGCGCCACGGCGGCGAGGAGTTCGTGCTGCTGTTCCGCGACGTGACGCCGGAGGAGGCCAAGCTCCGGCTCGACGCGGCGCGCGAGGATCTCGCCGACCGCTCGCTGCTCAACCGCGACACCGGGCTGCCATTCGGCCGGATCACCTTCTCGGCCGGCGTGGCGCGCGTCGATGCCGACAACCCGCGCGCTGCGCTCAAGGCCGCCGACGAGGCGCTCTACCGGGCCAAGCAGACCGGCCGCAACCAGGTGCTGCTCGCCTGAGGCTGACGGCGGGCGCCTTCAGAGCGCGCGCTTCATCCCGTGTAGCCGCACGATGCGGCCACTGGCGTCGGCGACCGGAACCGCGAGGATCCTGATCCACTGACGGCCGAGGTTCTCGGGCGCGATCTCGGCATCGAGGACGAAGCCGAGCCTGTGGCGCAGGGCGAAGTCGCGAACGTGCTGCAGCGTTGTGCGCGACGGAGCGAGATAGCGCCCGACCGCCCAGGCACGGTCGATCGCGGCGCCGACGGGAAGGCCGAACAGCACGCTGACCGTGGCCGACCAGGTCAGCCGGTCGCTGTCCGCGATGTCGCATCGCCAGTAGCCCCAGTCGGACGCATCGTGCCGCTCGGGCGGCAGGCTCGGGGCCGCCCTGAAGACGTATCCGTCGCGGAACGTGCCGGTGCGTTCGTGGTGGAACATCCGCGATGCGAGCGGGCTTCGCGCCTCGTCGGGCCCGGCCGCCTCCGGGCCCTCTTCCTCTGCCGAGAGACGGCGGCGGATTTCGGCCAGGCGATCGGGAAAGAACAGCGTCACGCGAGGGCCCATAGACGAAGCCTGCGGCGCTGGCACCCGCCGGTCGCGGTTTTTTCGCTGGAGCGCTTCAGCTTCCGGGTTCGAGCTCGAGCCTGACCGTCCGTTGCTCGCCGCCGCGCAGCACGGTCAGCTCGACCGTCTGCCCGACGCGGAAATCGTCGAGCCGCGCGAGCAGGTCGCCGACGCGCGAGACCGGGCGGCCGTTGAGCGCGACGATCACGTCGCCCGGGACGATCCCGCGGGGTGTGCGCGAGGCCGCGGTGAGGCCCGCGCGCGCCGCCGCGGAGCCGGGCCGGACGCGCAGGACGAACACCCCGTCGAGGCCCGAGGCGCGCTTGAACCGCTCGTTTATCCCTTCTTCGCTCTCGATCCCGAGCGTCGGCTGGACGTAGCGCCCGTTGGCGATCAGCTGCGGCACCACGCGCATCACCGTGTCGACCGGCACCGCGAAGCCGATCCCGGCCGAGGCGCCCGAGGGGCTGTAGATCGCGGTGTTGATGCCGATCAGCCGGCCAGCGGAATCGAGCAGCGGCCCGCCCGAGTTGCCCGGGTTGATCGCCGCGTCGGTCTGGATCAGGTGGTCGATGTCGGGTCCGTTCTCGTTCGGCAGCGAGCGGTCGAGCGCCGAAACGATGCCCCGGGTCAGCGTCCAGTCGAGCCCGAACGGGTTGCCGATCGCGAACACGTTCTGCCCGACCTGCAGGTCGTGGCTGGTGCCGATCGGTACCCGTGCCGGGGCGACGAAGTCGGCGCCGCCGATCTTGAGCACGGCGAGATCGTGCTGCGGGCTCACGCCAACGAGGGTGGCGCTGAACTCGCGCCCGTCCGCGAGCTGGATCTGCGCCGACGAGGCGCCCCGGATCACGTGATAGTTGGTGACTATGTGCCCGGCCTCGTCCCACACCAGGCCCGAGCCCGACCCGCGCGGAACGCTGTAGACGTTGCGGGTCCAGAAGTCCGTCACCCGCTGGCGGGTGGAGATGAACACCACCGAATCGCGCGCGTTGCGAAACAGCTCGATGGTCGCCTTCTCGTCGGCCGCGAGGTCGCCGCGCGGGGTGACGACCGGCGCCGGCGGCGGGGCGGCCGCGGGAGCGGTCTGGGCGAAATAGAGCGAGGCGGCAGCGGCGAGGAGCAGCACGTTCATGATCACCAGTACGACGATGATGGTTCGCCCGGTGTTTCCGAACGGAGGCTGAACGGAAGGCATGGGCGGGATTTAGGGGGTTGGGGGCGAGGTTGGAAGGGAGCAGGCAATGGGGAGGCAGCAGGCAGCAGGCAGTAGGCAGCAGGCAGGAATAGGGCGGAGGCACGGGGCGCCCGCAACACGCCCTGCTGCTGCCTGCTGCCTCCTTTCTGCCTCAACTCACGGCTGCACCACCCCCTCCGCGATCGGCCAGCCGCCCAGCTCCAGCTCCGGCGGGAAGATCCGGATGTACGCTTCGACCATGTGGATCTGGCCGTCGTAGACCTTGAACGCCTCCCACGCCGTCAGCTTGTCGGAGCCTTCCCCACCGCGGACGTTCCACGACAGGCGCATCATCACGATGCCCATGCGCTCGTCGACCACCACGTCGCGCACGGTAACCCGGCCGAGCTGGCGGAAGATCGCCAGCGACTGGTTGCCGATGTCGTCGCAGCCGGGGATGAAAGTGCAGGCCGGCCCCGCCATCAGCATGCCGTTCTCGAGCCGGTAGGCCTCGGGCGCAAACGGGGTGCCGACGGCGTTGAAGGTCTCGGCGTTGGAGAGCCCGCGCGGGTAGTGCATCGCGATGCGGACCGCTTCATCGCGCGTCGCGAGCTGCTCGGGCCGCGGGGCGAGGTTCATCGCCAGCGAGGCGGCGTTGCCGAATCCGTCGACGTTGTACAGCAGGCCGTCGGCCCGGCCGCGCGTCGCGACCAGCTCGAGCTCGCTGATCTTCGCCTCGCCGTCGACCTTGACCCGCACCGCGAGCAGCACCGGCGAACCCGATTCCTCGACCATCGCCCCGGTCACCGCCACGCCCGCGCGCTCGTCGATCACGTCCTGGCGATAGCCGCGCAGCTTGGTGACCGTGCGCACGAGACCGACCTGATCGAGCGGCCGCTCGACCCCGTCCTCGGTCACGCGCAGGTTGCCGGCGACCGCGAGCTTGCCGATGTCGTCGTGGATCAGCGCGTGCAGCACTTCGGTGACCTTGCCGCGCAGGCACTCGCGGTCGCAGGCGGACTGCGCATGCGCCGGCTGGGCCGCCAGCGCCGCCGAGGACAGGATCAGGCTAAGGGCTAGGATCAATCTCACGTCCGGTCTCCCTGAGGTTCTGGTTCTTTGCGCACGAGGCGTGCCGCCCCGTACTACCGCTCGCGGCGCCGCGTCACCCCGCGCCGTCTTCCAGCGTCCCATAACGTCTTGGCAAACCGGCGCGTCCGTCGCAAACCTCTGCGCGAAAATAGAACACGGGATTCGCCAGTCCCGAACGAGGGGATCGATATCATGCGCCTGAATGCCGGCCTGTTGCGTCTTTGCCTGTTGCTCCCGATGACCCTGATGTTCGGTGCCGGAACCCCGGCAGCGGCGCAGGGCGACCATTCGGGCCACGGCGAGGCCGCCGCGCCGCTCAATCCCTCGGCGATGAAGAAGGTGCGGTGGTCCGACCCGGCCGCCTGGCCCGACGGCAGGGTGCCGCGCGAAGGGGACGCGGTGACGATCGCGCGCGACATGGACATGCTGCTCGACGTCGATCCGCCGGCCCTGCGCAGCCTGACGATCGACGGCCGGCTGACCGTCGCCAACGACATCGACGTCGGTATCGAGAGCGAGTGGATCTACCTGCGCGGCGGCGAGCTGCACATCGGCAGCGAGGACCGGCCCTACACCCGCCAGGCGACGATCACGCTGACCGACACGGTCCCCGGTGAGGACATCAACACGATGGGCGACCGCGGGATCATGCTGATGGGCGGCACGTTGAGCCTGCACGGCGACCGCACGCATACCTGGACCAAGCTGGCGAAGACCGCCGAGGCCGGCAGCCGCCGGATCGAGGTGCTCGACGCGAGCGGCTGGCGCAAGGGCGACGAGATCGTCCTCGCCTCGACCGACTTCGACCCGTACCAGGCCGAGCGGCGCACGATCGCGGGCATCAGCGGCAACACGATCACACTCGACCGGCCGCTCGAGTTCATGCACTTCGGCGAGATCACCTTCGGCGTCGACGAGCGCGGCGAAGTCGGCCTCCTGACCCGCAACATCCGCGTCAACGCCTCGGACGATGCCGAAACCTCGTATTTCGGCGGCCACATCATGGCGATGGCCGGCTCGACCGTGCGCATCTCGGGCGTCGAGCTGTCGCGGATGGGCCAGCACCTGACGCTGGCCCGCTACCCGATGCACTGGCACCTCGTCGGCGACGGCGCCGGCCAGTACATCCGTAATGCCTCGATCCACGACACCTACAGCCGCTGCGTCACCGTGCACGGCACCGACAACGTGCTGGTCGAGAACAACGTCACCTTCAACACGGTCGGCCACTGCTTCTTCCTCGAGGACGCGGTCGAGACCGGCAACCAGTTCGTCCACAACCTCGGCATCCTGACCAGGTGCCACCCGACCAAGCCGTGCGAACCGACGCATCTCGGTCCGGCCGGGCTGGCCAGCTCGGCCAATCGCGGCGCGGCGGGTCAGCGGTCCGAGCACATCCTGATCCCGTCGGACAACACCGCCTCGACCTTCTGGGTCACCAATCCCGACAACGTCTATCGCGACAACGTCGCCGCCGGCTCGGAAGCGATCGGTTTCTGGTTCGCGCTGCCGGTCCACCCGACCGGGCAGTTCGAGGGCACCGAGCGCAGCGCCAACACCTGGCCGCGGCGCATCGCGGTGCGCGAGTTCAAGGGCAACACCGCGCACTCGAACTTCGACGGGCTGATGTTCGACCGCGGGCCGAACCCCGACGGCACCTTCAGCGTCGGCGGCAGCAACTATCACTTCGCGACCGCCGACCCGAACGACCCGGACAGCGAACCGCTGGTCTCGCTGTTCGAGGACTTCACCGCCTACAAGAACCGCAACGGCGGCGTCTGGGGCCGCGGCGAGCTGCACCTGTTCAGGAACCTGCGCGTCGCCGACAACGCGATCGGCTTCACCCATGCCGCCGCCGCGGTCGGACGCGCGCCGTATACCTCGAAGGTGGTCGACTCGATCTTCGTTGGCGAGTCCGACAACATCGGCAACCCGCGCACGGAGGCTGAGATCGCCTACGGCCGCTCGATGCCGAACGACATCCCGGACTTCCCGATCCGCGGCTACGAGTACTACGACATGCGCCACGACGTGGAGAATACCACGTTCGTCAATTTCCAGCCCAACGCCACGCGCGACGCGGGGGCGATTTCGTACCTGATGTACACCAGCTTCGGGATGAGCACCGAGAACGCGATCGAGGGGGCGAAGTTCGTCAACTCGAAGCCGGTCAGCTTCCCGCCCTACGTGCGCCGCTGGGCCTCCGACCTCGGCCGCGCCAACGCCTGGCGCGGCGCGGCGATCCACGACAGGGACGGCTCGGTCGGCGGCGTGCCCGACGGCTACATCGTGCTCGACAACGGCATCGCGTCCGACGACGAGGCCTGCACGATCAGGCCCGACTGGGGCGCGGCCGTGTGCAAGGGTGACTTCGGCCACTTCGGCCTCGGCCCGAACATGGGCTTCGGCACCGCGCCGATCGAGGAGCCGATCATCCTCAGCCGCAACGGCCGCCGCTGGGAATACACCGGCCAGACGACGATCCGCAGCGGCGCCGAAGTGCGTGTCGAGACCAGCCGCAAGGACCTCTCGCTGACGCTGCGCGAGATGGACGACGGCTCGTGGGTGATCTTCGAGCTGCCCGGCTTCAGCGGCACGGCCGGCGGCAAGCAGCAGCCGAGCCTCGAGGCGCTGCGCGCGGCGACCGAGACCTCGTGGTACCGCGCCGACAACGGCACGCTGTGGGCCAAGCTGGTGGTCGACAACTCGGCCGGCGCGAGCGTGCAGATCGGCCGGCCCGGCGCGGGGGTGAGCACGGTTGGCACCGGCCCGGGCGGCGCGTTCGACGCCGGCGCGCGGCTCGACGTCAGCCGGCAGGTCCAGCTGAGCGAGGCGCCGGGCGGCGAGGCCGCCAGCCGGCAGTAGCGGACCGACAGCGGGCGCGCCGCAGGCGGGCAGCGGCATCATCCCGCAGCATGGACGCCAACTCGGGACGTGCAGGAACGGCTCTCTTCCCGTGAGGCTCAGCCTCCGAGGAACGCCTCCCACGCGCTGTCGGCCGGAAGGTCCGGGTTCTTGGTGATGTCGACCGTCGCGCAGTGGTGGTACGAGAAGCCGCCCTCGGCGACGCCGGGATGCTCGGCCATCCACTGGATCACCTGAACCACGCAGCCCTTGCACTCGACGTTCGGCACCGTGAGGTCGGCTTCCCAGTAGGACTCCGGCTCGGGCCGCTCGGTGTGCACAAACAGCCCGTCGGCGAGGATCGGCGGCACCGCCTCGGCGATCGCGGCCGAGACCGACACCGGCCCGCGCGGCCCCTCGCGCGTGACCGTCTCGGGATCGGCGGGCAGCTGCTCCGGTGTGCGGGCGAGGGCCACGCGGTAATGCCCCGGATGATAGATCGCCTCGCGCAGCTTCAGGTGAAGCGTGCTGCCGCCGGCCAGCTCGGTCACCGCACCGGTCGGCGTGCCGGCGTCCTGCGCGGAGCCGCCGCACGGGCCGAGCTTCTGCGGATCGCCGATTGGATTCTGCTCGAGGCTTGCGGCCGGCGATTCCATGACGAAGTGGGCGCTGGCGGGCGCGAGCAGGAAGGCCGCCGAGAGCGCGGCAGCGGCGAAATAGCGCAGGCGCCGCGAACCCGGCGCGGCTGGCGTGTCCGTGTGCATTCGATTTCCCCCAAAGTCCGGCCGTCTCGTAGAAGGAAAGGCAAAGGCCAGGCAAGCGTTCGCCCTTGCCCTTCGCTTAGAAATGGACGCGACTTGTCTCGCGCCGCGCGCCCCGACCTTCGTGCAGGAACGGCGCGCCAGATGGACGCTTCCGAAGTCGGGCCCTCCCGAACGCCGCCAATGGTGGCTCCGCCCGGATGGCGGGCGTTACTGCGGGCGGTTCTTTAGCAAATCCTCCACCACGCTCGGATCCGCCAGCGTACTCGTATCCCCCAGGTTCCCCACATCCCCCTCGGCGATCTTGCGCAAGATCCGCCGCATGATCTTGCCCGAGCGCGTCTTCGGCAGCGACGGTGCGAACTGCAGCACGTCGGGCGTCGCGATCGGGCCGATCTCCTTCCTCACCCACTGCACCAGTTCCTGCCGCAGCTCGTCGGTGTCCTCGGTGCCGGAGGTCGTCGTCACGTAGGCGTAGATGCCCTGGCCCTTGATGTCGTGCGGCATGCCGACCACGGCGGCCTCGGCCACCTGCGGGTGGAGCACCAGCGCGCTCTCGATCTCGGCGGTGCCCATGCGGTGGCCGGAGACGTTGATCACGTCGTCGATCCGCCCGGTGATCCAGTAGTAGCCGTCCTCGTCGCGCCGCGCGCCGTCGCCGGTGAAGTACTTGCCGGCGTACTGGCTGAAGTAGGTCTCGAAGAACCGCGCGTGGTCGCCGTAGACCGTGCGCATCTGGCCGGGCCAGGAATCGGCGATCACCAGCGCGCCCTCGCAGGCGCCCTCGAGCACTTCGCCGGTGGTGGCATCGACGATCTGCGGGACGACGCCGAACACCGGCTTGCTCGCGCTGCCGGGCTTGAGCGCGTGCGCGCCGGGCATCGGGGTGATCATGTGGCCGCCGGTCTCGGTCTGCCACCAGGTGTCGACGATCGGGCAGCGCCCGTCGCCGACGACCTGGTAGTACCACTCCCACGCCTCGGGGTTGATCGGCTCGCCGACCGTGCCGAGCAGGCGCAGGCTCGCGCGGCTGGTCTGCTTCACCCACTCGTCGCCCTCGCGCATCAGCGCACGCAGCGCGGTCGGGGCGGCGTAGAACACCTCGACCTGGTGCTTGTCGACGACCTGCCAGAAGCGGCTGAAGTCCGGCCAGTTGGGCACGCCTTCGAACATCACCGTGGTCGCGCCGTTGAGCAGCGGGCCGTAGACCACGTAGCTGTGGCCGGTGACCCAGCCGATGTCGGCCGCGCACCAGTAGACCGGCATCGTGCCGTCGGCGTGGGGGCGGTAGTCGAACACGTATTCGTGGGTCATCGCCACCCACACCGCGTAGCCGCCGGTGGTGTGCAGCACGCCCTTGGGCTTGCCGGTCGAGCCCGAGGTGTAGAGGATGAACAGCGGGTCCTCGGCGCCCATTTCCTCGGCCGGGCACTCGGCCGGCTGGTTGGCGACCGCGCTGGCCCAGTCGATGTCGCGGCCCGCGACCATCGGCACGTCGGCGCCGGTGTGGCGGAGCACGATCACGCGGCGGACGCGCCCGTGGCACTTGAGCGCGGCGTCGACATTGGCCTTGAGCGGGATGCGCTTGCCGCCGCGCAGGCCCTCGTCGGCGGTGATGACGACGTCGCTGTCGCAGTCCTCGATCCGGCTGCCGAGCGCCTCGGGACTGAACCCGGCGAACACCACCGAATGGATCGCCCCGATCCGCGCGCAGGCGAGCATCGCCACCGCGGCCTCGGGCACCATCGGCAGATAGAGCGTCACGCGGTCGCCCTTGCGCACGCCCTCGGCGCGCAGCAGGCTGGCGAACTTGCAGACCGCTTCGTGCAGCTCGCGGTAGGTGAGGGTGCGGGTGGTGGCGTTCGGGTCGTCGGGCTCCCAGATGATCGCCACCTGGTCGCCGCGGCGGGCGAGGTGGCGGTCGAGGCAGTTGGCGGCGAGATTGAGCGTGCCGTCGGCGAACCAGCGGATGCCGAAGTCGGCTTCGTGGAAGCTGGTTTCCTTGACCCGGGTGAACGGGTGGATCCAGTCGATGCGCCACGCCTCCTCGCGCCAGAACGCTTCCGGGTCCTCGATCGAGCGGCGGTATTTCGCCTCGTAGGCCGCCGCGTCGATCAGGGCGGTCTCCGCCCATTCCTTCGGCACCGGATGCACGACCGCTTCGCTCACGAGTTCTCTCCCAATACCCAATTCGCCAATAGGTGTAGGAGGGCGCCGGGCCGCGCGCCAGAGGGGGAGAAGAGGGACAGTCCCTATTTTCGCAGCGCGGGCCGCACACCGAGAGAAAAGAGGGACTGTCCCTCTTTTCAGCGCCAGAGGGCTTCGAGCGCGGGGAGCAGGTGATCGCGGTGCTCGGGGGGAACGCGGGCGAGGACTTCGGCTTCGAAAGTCTCGACCACCTTGCGCGCCTCGGCGAGGCGTGCCGCGCCCGCGTCGGTCAGCGCGAGGCCCTGCGACTTGCCGTCGATCGGGGCGCGCGCAATCAGGCCGTCGAGGCGCTTGAGCAGCGGGACCATGTTGGCCCGCTCGATCCCGAGCTGGCGGCCGATCGCGCTCGCGGTCACGCCGGGGTTGGCCTCGACCAGCAGCAGCACCGAGACGTCGGACTGGCGCAGCCCGGTCGGGGCGAGCCGGGCCGAGAGCTCGGCCGCGGTCGCGTTCGCCGCCCGCCGCAGCGCGTAGCCGGGGAATTTCGGGAGCGGGTCGCGCATCGGCGGACTGGTAACGATCGCTGTTGTCCATAGCAATCCGAATTGCTATCGGCGATAGCATTATCGCCTTCCGAGAGAGAGGAACCCGTCATGGCCATGCCGTCGCAACCCGATCCGCGTCCCGAAGAGGAAACCGTCCGTTACGAGATCGTGGACGGGGTCGCCTGGGTCTATTTCAACCGCCCGGACAAGCGGAACTGCATGAGCCCCAAGCTCAACCGCCGGATGAAGCAGGTGCTCGAGGAGCTCGAGTTCCGCGACGACGTGCTGGTGCTGGTGCTGACCGGCGAGGGCTCGGCGTGGTCGGCGGGCATGGACCTGCTCGAGTACTTCCGCATGAACGAGGAAGCCGGCCTCCACGCGGTGCGCAAGGCGCAGCGTGAGGCCTACTCGTGGTGGGAGCGGCTGCGCTGGTACGAGAAGGCGACGATCGGGATGATCAACGGCTGGTGCTTCGGCGGCGCCTACGGCCCGCTGTTCGCCTGCGACATCGCGATCGCCTCGGACGATGCCAAGTTCGGCCTCTCGGAAATCAACTGGGCGATCCTGCCCGGCGGCGGCGCCTCGAAGGTTGCGGCCGAGCTGATGCCCTACCGCAAGGCGATGTACCACGCGATGATGGGCGAGAACCTGACCGGCAAGCAGGCCGCCGAGCAGGGCCTCGTCACCGAGAGCGTCCCGGCCGACCGGCTCAAGGCGCGGGTGCAGGAGATCGCCGACGAGCTCAAGAAGAAGGACACCCACGCGCTGCGCGCCACCAAGTGGGCCATCCGCCGCGTGATGGAGATGACCTACGACAACGCCGAGGACTACCTGATCCGCGCGCAGGAAGCGCTCAACGACTTCGGCGGCTGGGAAGCGCGCAAGGAGGCGACCCGTCAGTTCCTCGACGAGAAGACCTTCAAGCCGGGCCTCGGCGCCTTCGACAAGACCAAGGTCAAGGGCGACTGAGGTTCCTCCCCTCCCTGGCGGGGAGGGGGATCGAGGGGTGGGGGAGCGCGGCCGCAGGTCGCGCGTCCACGCTAGCGTAGTAGACCCCCGCCCAACCCTCCCCCTTGAGGGGGAGGGCTTTTCGGCTATGGGCCGGGGACATTCTGGGAGACAGGCATGAGCGAGCGGCGTTTCACCAACGAGCAGATCGACCGGCTGCTGCGGCCGAAGTCGGTGGCGGTGATCGGCGCGTCGGACCGCACCGGCGCGCTCGGGGCGACGCTGCTCAACAACCTCGTGCAGTACGAGTTCGCCGGCGAGATATACCCGGTAAACCCGAAGCGCGACGAGCTGCTCGGGCTCAAGGTCTACCACTCGGTCGAGGAGCTGCCCGAGGGTATCGACTGCGCCGTGCTGGCGATCCCGCGGCCGTTCGTGCTCGACACCGTGCGCCAGCTCGCCGCGCGCAAGTGCGGCGCGGTGGTGATCTACTCGGCCGGCTTCTCCGAGGCCGGCGAGGAAGGCATGCGCGACCAGCTCGAGCTCGCGGCGATCGCCGCCGAGCATGGCATGGTCATCGAGGGCCCGAACTGCCTCGGCTGCACCAACTACGTCGCGCGCGTGCCGCTGACCTTCGTCGAGACCAACATGCGCACGCCGCCCAAGGGCACCCGCGCCGTGGGCATCGCCAGCCAGTCGGGCGCGCTCGCCGCGGTGCTGGCGACCGCGCTGCACCCGCGCGGGCTCTACGTCTCGACCTCGGTCTCGACCGGCAACGAGGCGGCTTCGGGGGTCGAGGACTACGTCGAGTGGCTGGTCGACGATCCGGACACCCACGTGATCGCGATGTACGTCGAGAGCCTGCGCCGGCCGAAGGCGTTCATCCAGGCCGCGCGCCGCGCACGCGCGGCGGGCAAGCCCATCGTGATGCTGCACCCGGGAAAGTCGAACAAGGCGCAGGAGAGCGCGGCGACCCACACCGGGGCGATGGCCGGCGACTACGCGCTGATGAAGACCAAGCTCGCGCGTGAAGGCGTGATCTTCGCCGACACGCTCGAGGAACTCGGCGACATCACCGAGATCGCGCTCAGGTGCAAGGCGCTGCCCGGTGCCGCGATGGCGGTACTCGGCGAGAGCGGCGCGCTGCGCGGCCTAGCGTTCGACATCGCCGAGGACATCGGGCTCGACCTGGTCGACCTCAACGACGACAACAGCCCGGCGCTCCGCGCGGTGCTGCCCGACTTCGTGCCGGTCTCGAATCCGACCGACATCACCGCGCTCGGGCTTTCCGAGCCCGAGATATACACCAAGGTGCTGACCTGCCTGCTCGAGGATGAGCGGATCGGCTCGGTGGTCGCCTCGATCATCCAGTCGGACCCGATCACCAGCGGGATCAAGTTCCCGCACATCATCAAGGTGCTCGAGGACGGCACCTTCCCCAAGCCGCTGGTCTTCGCCGGGGTCGACGAAGGCGCGAACGTACCGCAGGAATACATCGAGGGGCTGCGCAAGGTCGGCATTCCCTGGTTCCCCTCGACCGAGCGGGCCTACCGCGCGATCGCCCGGCTGGCTGACCTCGCCAAGCGCGACCTGACCGACCGCTCGGCGGAGCCGATCGCGGTGCCGGGGGTCGACGCGGTCTCGGGCGTGGTGCCCGAGTACAAGGCCAAGGCGCTGCTGCGCCCGCTCGGCATCGCTTTCCCCGAGAGCACTTTTGCGGCCGATGCCGAGGCGGCGGTCGCCGCGGCCGAGGCGATCGGCTACCCGGTCGTGATGAAGGCCCAGGCCGCCGCGCTCGGCCACAAGAGCGACGCCGGCGGGGTGATCCTCAACCTCAAGTCTGCCGACGAGGTGCGCGAGGCCTTCGGCCGGATGTACGGCAACGTCGCGAATTACGACGCTTCGATCCAGCTCGATGGCGTGCTGGTCGAGAAGATGGGCCGGATGGGCACCGAGATGATCGTCGGCGCGAAGAACGATCCCGAGTGGGGTCCGGTGGTGCTCGCCGGATTCGGCGGGGTGACCGCCGAGATCCTCAAGGACGTCAGGCTGTTCACCCCCGAGATGGACCAGGCGGCGGTGCACGCCGGGCTGCTCCAGCTCAAGCAGGCCCCGCTGCTGACCGGCTATCGCGGTTCCCCCGCGCTCGACGTCGCCGCGCTCGCCGGCCTGATCGTCGAGGTCGGCCGGATCATGGCCGGCAACCCGCGCATCCGCGAGATCGACCTCAACCCGGTGATCGTTCACCCCGAAGGCGAGGGTGTCGTGGCGCTCGACGCGCTGATGCTGGCTGAAGGGTAACGGCGGCGCGGTGAAGGAGCGTCTCGGCTCCGCCTCACCCTCATCCAACTCCGGCTAGGCAGCAAGCTGCCAAGCCTTCGTATCCTTCCCCCATCAAGGGGGAAGGGTCTGGATGGCGACGAATAGGCCGCGGGGTAGCTTCGCAGCCCCTCTTCCCCCTTGATGGGGGAAGGATACGGAGACTTGGCCCGGCGTAAGCCGGGGTTAGTCGGAGTTGGATGGGGGTGGGAGCGGAGCCACCCCCACTATTCAAACACGTCCGCCAGCTCGCTCGACGGGCCGAGCACGTCGCCCGGCGCGCTCATGACGTTGCTCGCCAGCGCGATCGACAGGCCCAGCTCGGGATAGACGACGAGGCTCGCCCGGCCGCCGGGCGTGGCGCCGGCGTGGTGCCAGCGCAGGCGGCCGCGGGCGTCGCGGTCGATGCGCCAGCCGAGGCCGAGCGGCGGGCTCCTGTCGCTGGCCTCGGTCATCGGCGTGAACAGCAGCTCGCGCTCGGCGGCGGCGATGCGCGACTGCGGACCGTCGAGGTGCGCGGCGCCGAAACGGGCGAGGTCGGGCATCGACATCAAGAGCCCGGCGCCGGCCCAGCAGAACGCCGGGTTGCTCAGCGTCAGGTTGGCGAACTCGCCGGACAGCCGGGGCGGCACGGCCTCGAGCCCCAGCCTGGCAACCATTTCGAACTCGCGCGCCGCGAAGTAGCCGCGCACGCGCAGCGGGACGACGTCGAGCACGTCGTCGGCGGCCAGCGTCGGCAGGCCGAAGGGCAGGGCGATCTCGTCCTTGACCAGTCGCAGGAAGTCGGTCCCGCCCGCGGCTTCCATCACGAACGAGGCGAGCGTGTAGCCGAACGACGAATAGCTGACCGCAGTGCCCGGCGGCGCGACCAGCGGATCGTCGATGAACAGCGCGAGAATCTCGTCGCGGCTCGTATAGGCGCGCTTGGTGATCCGCCCGCCGGGCGCGCGGGGATCGAGGTCCTTCGCTTCGTAGTGCCGCACGCCACCGCGGTGGGTCAGCAGCTGGCGCATCGTCGTCGAGCGGTGGTGCGCGGGCAGGTCGGGAAGCCAGTAGGCAATCGGCACGTCGAGATCGAGCAGGCCGCGCGTGACCAGCCGGGCCGCGATCGTCCCGGTGACGGGCTTGCTGACCGAGCCAAGGCGGAACACGTGGTCGGGCGTCGCGGCCAGGTCGAACTCGAGATCGGCCTTGCCGAGCGCCTCGCGCCAGATCACCCCGGACCGGTCGGCCACCGCGAGCGAGAGCGCGGGCATCGGCGCGCTCGCGAACAGCCGGTGGGCAAGGCGCGAGGCGAGGTTGCCCCGATCCGCCTCCTGATCTCGGCCCTCACCCCTTAGTGTCATGGTGATATAATACACTAGTTCGCTATCGTGTCACGAGCCCTTCTGGCGCGGCGAACTGCAGTTCGTCCAAGTTCAGGCACCTTTGGCCGCGCTGCGGGTGCCGCACGCGTCGCGTTAAGTCAGCAGACAGGAATCGCCCCCAATCGCTGCTCCGCTCCCGTCCGGGAGCAGGCGGGACGCAAGAACTTGTTTATTTCTGACTTACTTCGGTTCGCTTCGGCGGACCTGGCGATCGACCTCGGAACCGCCAATACGGTCGTCTACCTGCGCGATCGCGGGGTGGTCCTGGCCGAGCCGTCGATCGTCGCGCTCGAGACCAACAACGGCATCACGACCGTGCGCGCCGTCGGCGACGACGCGAAGCTGATGCTCGGCAAGACCCCCGAGAACCTGCGCACGGTCCGGCCGCTGAGGAATGGCGTGATCGCCGACCTCGAGGTCGCCGAGCACATGATCAAGCACTTCGTCACCAAGGCCCGCGCCAAGCTCGGAACGCGGCGGATGAAGAGCCCGGAGATCGCGATCTGCGTGCCCTCGGGCTCGACCCCGGTCGAGCGCCGGGCGATCCGCGATGCGGCGTCGAACGCGGGCGCGCGCAAGGTCTGGCTGATCGACGAGCCGATTGCTGCCGCGATCGGCGCCGACCTGCCGGTGACCGATCCGATGGGATCGATGGTGGTCGACATCGGCGGTGGCTCGACCGAAATCGGCGTGCTTTCGGTCGGCGGGCTGAGCACGAGCCTGTCGGAGCGGGTCGGCGGCGACCAGATGGACGAGGCGATCATGTCCTACGTCCGTCGCCACCATAACCTGCACATCGGCGAGGCAACGGCGGAGCGAGTCAAGAAGGACGCCGGCTCGGCGATTGCCGAGGAGGACGGTGACCTGACGGTCACGGTTCGCGGACGCGACGCGGTCCGCGGCGTCCCGCGCGAGGTCACGATCACCCGCGCCGACATCGCCGAGGCGCTCGGCGGACCGGTCGCTCAGATCGTCGACGTGGTTCGCCGCGCGCTCGAGGAGACGGCACCGGAAATCGCCGCCGACATCCTCGACCAGGGCATCGTCATGACCGGCGGCGGGTCGCTGCTGCACGGAATCGACACGATGCTCTCGCGCGTCACCGGCCTGTCGGTGCGAGTGGCCGACGACCCGCTCAACTGCGTCGCCGTCGGCGCGGGCAGAGCGCTCGAGGAAAGCAGCTATCGCGGGGTGTTGCACGCGGCCTGAAGCGGTTCGAAAGCGCTGGCCAGAATCCGGACAAAGTCATAGAGATGGGGCAAACGCTGAGAGAGGAGCACACCCCATGAGGCATCCGGGAACCGGATCACGCATCGCCGCCACCGCATCCGCGATCGCGTTCGCTGCGGCGTTCGTCGCCGGAGCGACCGCCGCCGTCGCGCAGGAGCGGCCTTCCGACCCGACGGTGCTGCCGCCGGTCCCGACCGACTACCAGCCGCCGAAGACGCCGTGGGGCGATCCGGATATCAGCCACACGTTCCAGATCGAGTTCCTCAACAACGCCCGCATCCTGTTCCAGCGCCCGACCGAATACGGCGAACGCTTCTGGCAGACCGAGGAAGAGCACGCGCGCCGTCTCGCCGCGGCCGAGCGCTCGGACGGCAATTTCACCCAGGCGAACGAGAACGGGATCGGCGCCGGAGGGACCCAGGGCCTCGCCGACTGGGTCAAGACCTCGCCGTTCTCGTGGCGCACCTCGATGCTGGTCAGTCCGGCGAACGGGCAGCTGCCGCCGTTCACGCCGCAGGGCAAGGCGCTGCACGAAGCCGGGCGTTCGGGCTGGGTCCCGGGCATCGAGTACGACTGGGTCAGCGACTTCGATTCGTGGGATCGCTGCATCAGCCGCGGCTTCCCGGCGTCGATGTACCCGTTCCGCTACAACAACGGCATCCGCATCTTCCAGGCGCCGGGCATGGTCGCGATCCACCTCGAGATGCTCGGCAACCGGGTGATCCCGATCGTCGCCGACGAGGCGGCGGCGCGCGCCTACCGCTGGCCCGAGCAGACCGAGGCCTGGCTCGGCAACAGCGTCGGCTGGTGGGAAGGCAACACGCTGGTCATCGAGACCACCAACATCAAGAGCGGCGACAGCGTCTCGCACGATCACTACGCACGTAACGGCTCGCCGCTCAACATCGCCACCCAGGCGGTGCCGCCATACAACACGATCCCCACCAGCAAGCAGGCGAAGACCGTCGAGCGGCTGACGATGACCGGGCCGAACAGCCTGATGCACGAGCTGACCTATTCGGACCCCGAGGTGTTCACCGCGCCGTGGACCACGCGCGTCGAGTGGATCCGCGACGACAACTACGAATTCTTCGAATACGCCTGCCACGAGGGCAACCGCATGCCGCGCGACTACATCACCGCCTCGCGCGCCAAGCGGCGCGACATAGCCGCCGGCCTCGTCGATCCCAACGCGCCCGACGACCGCGCCCAGTGGGCGCGGATCTTCGACCGCGACCCCGCCGTGGCGCCGCCGCCGGGTGGACCGGGCGGCCCGCCGGCGGGCGGCCCGCCGCCGACGCGGGGGCAGTAGCAGCTTCCCTCTTCCCCAGGGGAAGAGGGCTTGAAATCCCCTCCCCAGCGGGGAGGCGGTAGGGGGAGGGGGAGCGCGGCATCGCCGCGCGTCGACGCCAGCGCCGAGCCCCCCACCCTACCCTCCCCCTTCAGGGGGAGGGGCGCGTGGTTCAGTCCTTTGCTGACAGTTCTAGAACGCCGCGATCCCGGTGATCGCCCGGCCCAGGATCAGCGCGTGGATGTCGTGCGTGCCCTCGTAGGTGTTGACCGTCTCGAGGTTCAGCATGTGGCGGATCACCTGGTATTCCTCCGAGATGCCGTTGCCGCCGTGCATGTCGCGCGCAAGCCGCGCGATCTCGAGCGCCTTGCCGGCGTTGTTGCGCTTGACGAGGCTGATCATCTCCGGGGCGAAGCGGCCTTCGTCCATCAGCCGGCCGACGCGCAATGACGCCTGCAGGCCGAGCGCGATCTCGGTCTCCATGTCGGCGAGCTTCTTCTGGAACAGCTGGTTGGCGGCGAGCGGCTTGCCGAACTGCTTGCGGTCGAGCCCGTACTGGCGGGCGGCGGCGAGGCAGAACTCGGCCGCGCCCATCGTCCCCCACGAGATGCCGTAGCGCGCGCGGTTGAGGCAGCCGAACGGACCGCTCATCCCCTCGGCGCCGGGCAGCAGGGCGTCGGCGCCGACGCGAACGTCGTCCATCATGATCATGCCGGTGGTCGAGGCGCGCAAGGACAGCTTGCCCTCGATCTTCGGCGCGGTGAGGCCGGGCGTGCCCTTCTCGATCAGGAAGCCCTTGATCCGCCCGCCGTGCGCCTCGCTCCTGGCCCAGACGACGAACAGGTCGGCGAACGGCGAGTTGCTGATCCAGGTCTTGCTGCCCGAGAGGCGGAAGCCGTCGCCGTCGGCCTTTGCCACGGTGCGCATCGAGGCCGGATCGGAGCCGGCGTCGGGCTCGGTCAGGCCGAAGCAGCCGATCAGCTCGCCGCGGGCGAGGGCAGGGAGGTACTTCGCCTTCTGCTCGTCGGAGCCGTAGGCGTGGATCGGGTACATCACGAGGCTGGACTGCACCGACGCCATCGAGCGGTAGCCGGAATCGACCCGTTCGATCTCGCGCGCGACGAGGCCGTAGGCGACATAGCTCGCGCCGGCGCCGCCGAATTCCTCGGGCACCGTCACACCCAGCAGCCCGGCCTCGCCCATCAGCGGAAACAGCTCGGGCGCGTCGACCTCGTCGCGATAGGCGGCGATCACGCGCGGCTGCAGCACGTCCTGCGCGAAGCCGCGCGCGGCGTCGCGGATCATCCGCTCCTCTTCGCTGAGCTGGTCTTCGAGGTCGAGCGGGTCGGCCCAGTCGAAGGGCACCATTGCGGCCATAAGAGAGGTCTCCTTTGCAACCGCCTTAGCGGTCGCCGGGAGACTCGCCAATCACACGCGAACTCAGGCCGCGTGGCTCCGCGCCTGGCCCACCGCTTGCTGCAGCACGTCGATCAGCTTGTTCGGCGAGCACGGCTTGGCGCAGGCCCAGGCCTGCGGATAGCGCTCGCGCACCTCGCTCGGCGAGACGTGGCCCGAGTGGAAAATGATCGGCACGCCGGCCTCGGTAAGCCGGTCGGCAAGCGGGTAGACGTCGCCGTCTGCGGTGAACACGTCGAGGATCGCACAATCCGGGAGCTCGTCTTCGATCGCATTCAGCGCGCCTTCGCCATCGGCATAGGGGCCTTCGAGCGCGTAGCCGAGGTCGCGCACCGTCTCGGACAGGTCGAGCGCGATGATGAATTCGTCTTCGACGACGAGTACCTTCGGCCTCTCGGCGTTGGATGCGCCGGGCATTTCGAACGGCCTCCTGCAATGACTGGTATGGCTTGCGAACCAAACCCGGAGGGGGTCTTTGGTTCCCGCAAAGCCTACAGTTTACCGAACCTTGCCTCGTATGCGGCCTTGTCCCCGGCGGCCAGCAGGCGGGCCTGTTCGCGCCAGTCGTCGCGCCTGATGCGCCCTTGGAATCGACCGAGCTGGGCGTCGATCCGGTCGATGTCGTCGTCGTCCCAGGCGGCGATCTGCGCGAAGCTCGTCACGCCGAGGGCGTGGAGCTGCTGGACCAGTTTGGGGCCGACACCCTTGATCTGGCCGAGATCGTCGGCGCCGTGCACCGCCGCTGAAATCGGCGCCGGGGCGGCCCCGGCGGCGACGGCTTCACCCACCCCGGCAAGGCCTTCCGGCGTCTGCGGGGGCACGTCGGTCGGCGGCGGGGGGGCGACCGGCGGCGCGTCGATCAGCGCCTGGTTGCGCCGCACGGGCTCGTCGCCCTTGCGCTCGATCTCCACCCGCGTCCGGCGCGAGGCTACGACTACCCACCACAGCACCAGCAGCGCCACGACGAGCGCCGCGAGCGCCAGGACCCAGTTCTGTTCGATGAACTCCACCATGGCCATCCTTCCCTTCGCGTCGGTCCCGATCCGCCCGGCCTAGCGGCCGGCGCCCTGGGCCGCCGCCTGTTCGAACGAATAGTCGGGGAGCGAGTGGAACGCGCTGCGCAGCGCGTCGCTCCAGCTCGACGAGATTGCCTCGAAATACGGGTCGCCGGCCTCGATCCGCCGCTCGTGCAGCGGCTCGAACCGGTCGCGTTCCAGCACCAGCAGGTCGAGCGGCAGGCCGACCGAGAGGTTCGCCTTGAGCGTCGAATCGAAGCTGACCATCAGCAGCTTGACCGCGTCCTCGAAGCTCATCTTGCGGTCGTAGCCGCGGATCAGGATCGGTCGGCCGTACTTGGTCTCGCCGATCTGGAAGAAGGGCGTATCCCAGCTCGCCTCGATGAAGTTGCCTTCCGGGTAGATCAGGAACAGCCTCGGCTCCATGCCCTTGATCTGCCCGGCGACGATCATCGAGGCGGTGAAGCGCCCCTTGCCCTGCTGGCCGTTCTCTTCCTGGGTCTCGCGCACGGTCTCGCGCAGCAGCTTGCCCGCCTCGACCGCGACCTGGAACATCGTCGGCAGCTCGAGCAGCGAGTTGTGCCGTTCCTCGGGGGTCTTGGTCCGCTCCTCGAGGCGGCTGATCACGGCCTGGGTGGTGGCGAGGTTGCCCGCGGTCATCAGCGCGATCGTCCGGTCGCCGGGAACCGTCCACCGGAACATCTTGCGAAACACCGAGATGTTGTCGACGCCAGAGTTGGTGCGCGTGTCGCTCATCAGCACCAGCCCGCGCTCGAGCACCATCCCCACGCAATAGGTCATGCCTCGTCCCCGTACGCTCCTTTGCCCGCCCCGGCCGGGCCCGGGGCCATCCCGCTACTGTTCGACGGTCTGCTGTTCCACCGCAAGGTCCACGGTCAGCCGTTCGTCGACCGTTCCGTAGCTTATCCCCGTAATCGGCGCCGCGTCGCGGTAGTCGCGGCCGGTGGCGACCCGCACATAGCGCGGATCGGGGCTGATCCCGTTGGACACGTCGAAGCCGACCCAGCCGAGTCCCTCGACCCAGGCTTCGGCCCAGGCGTGCGTGGCTTCCTGCTCGACGCGGTCGTCCATCATCAGGTACCCGCTGACGTAGCGCGCCGGAATCTCGAGCGCCCGCGCGGCGGCGATGAAGATCTGCGCGTGGTCCTGGCACACGCCGGCGCCGGCCGTGATCGCTTCCTCCGCGGTCGTGCCGACGTGGGTCTGCCCGGTCTGGTAGGCGACCCGCTCGCGAACCGTCGCCGAAAGCTCGTGCAGCATCGGCACGGTCTCGTCGCGCCCGCGGGCGACCGAGGCGGCCAGCTGGCGGATGCGCGGGCCGGGCCGGGTCAGCTCGGTCTGGCCGAGGAACGCCCACAGCGGCAGGTGGCCGGCGTGACGGCCGATGACCCCCGCCTTGTCCTCGGTCTGCACCGTGCCCCGGCAGGTAATGACGACTTCCTGCGCGCCTTCCTCGACCGAGACGAGGGTCACGTGGTTGTAGTTCTGGTCGTCGTAAGCGAGTTCCTCGCGCGCGCCCGAATACTCCATCGTCCACTCGAGGATCGCCTGCCCCTGGGTCTCCTTGGGCGTGAGCCGCAGCCGCTGCAGCCCGTGAACGACCGGTTCGGTGAAGTGGTAGCGGGTCGTGTGGCGGATCGCGAGGAGCATGCGGGGCGACCTAGACGATGAAGCGGTACTGTTCGGCGATCGCGTCGGAGACCGCCTGGTTGCTGACGATGAACTGGCCGAGGAACTGGTGCAGCCCGAAGTCGAAGATCTCGTCGATCGTCTTGCCGGTCAGCTGCTCGTCGGCGCTGCGCATCAGCTCGTGCGCGGGCCCTTCGCGGCCATGCAGCCGGGCGAGCGCCGCGAGGTTCTCGGCGATCGCCGCGTAGCAGAAGGCGAGGCTGCGCGGGAACCGCGCGTCGAGGATCACGAAATCGGCGATCGAGCGCGCGTCCATCCGCCCGGCGTTGAGCCACCGGTAGGCGCGTTCGCCTGACAGCGAGCGAAGCACGTTGTCCCACTGCGCGGTGTCGAGCGGCGTACCGACGTAGGCCAGGGAGGGCAGCAGCAGGTAGTACTTCACGTCGAGGATGCGCGCGGTGTTGTCGGCCCGCTCGATGAAGGTCCCGGCGCGCGCGAAGCAGTAGATCTCGTTGCGCAGCATCGAGCCGTGCGTGGCGCCGCGGGCGATGGTCGATTCCCGGCGGATCGCGGCCAGCACGGTGCCGAGGCTCGCCTCGCGAACTGGGCGGGCGAGCTGCTCGCGCAGCGTCATCCAGGCTTCGTTGACCGCTTCCCACACCTCGAGCGTGATGGCCGAGCGGCAGCTGCGGGCGTTGGTCCGCGCACGCTCGAACATCGACAGCACGTTGAGTTCGTTACCCTTGCCACGCAGCACGAAATCGCACACCTGCGCGCCGCTGAACCCTTCGTGGTTCGCGGTGTAGGCCTGCAGCAGGCCGAGCGTGGTCAGCACCGAACGCCATTCCTCGGTCGCGGCTTCGGGACCCCGGGTCAGCGACATGCGGTGCCCGGCGGCGAGCAGGCGCGCGGTGTTCTCCGCCCGCTCGAGATAGCGGTACATCCAGAAGATGCCGTTGGCGACGCGCCCTAGCATGTCGTAGCTGTGCCCATCAGTCGTCCAGCACCCAGCTGTCCTTGGTTCCGCCGCCCTGGCTCGAGTTGACCACCAGCGAGCCCTTCTTGAGCGCGACGCGGGTGAGGCCGCCCGGGGTGATCTCGATCCCGTCGGGCGAGACGAGCACGAACGGCCGGAGGTCGACGTGCCGCGGCGCCAGGCCCTTCCGGGTGAAGATCGGCACGGTCGACAGCGCGAGCGTCGGCTGGGCGATGTAGTTCGCGGGATTGGCGAGCAGCTTGTCGCGGAACGCGGCGATTTCGCGCCGGCTCGCCGTCGGGCCGATCAGCATGCCGTAACCGCCCGAGCCGTGGACTTCCTTGACCACCAGCTCGCCGAGGTGCTCGAGCACGTACTTGAAGCCGTCCGGGTCGGCGCAGCGCCAGGTCTGGACGTTGCCGAGCAGCGGTTTCTCGCCGGTGTAGAACTCGACGATCTCGGGCATGAACGAATAGATCGCCTTGTCGTCGGCCACCCCGGTACCGGGGGCGTTGGCGATCGTCACCCGCCCGGCGCGGTACACGTCCATGATCCCCGGCACGCCGAGCACGCTCTGCGGATTGAAGGTCAGCGGGTCGAGGAAGTCGTCGTCGACCCGGCGGTAGAGCACGTCGATCGGCTGGAACCCCTGCGTCGTGCGCATCTGCACGCGCCCGTCGACCACGCGCAGGTCGCTGCCCTCGACCAGCTCGGCGCCCATCTGGTCGGCGAGGAACGCGTGCTCGAAATAGGCCGAGTTGTAGATGCCCGGCGTGAGCACCGCGACGGTCGGCACGTCCGGCGCGCCTCTGGGAGCGCAGGCCGCGAGGCTCTTCGCCAGCATCCGCGGGTAGTTGGAGACCGGCTGCACCTTCACCCGGCTGAACAGCTCGGGGAACATCGCCATCATCGTCTCGCGGTTCTCGAGCATGTAGCTGACGCCCGATGGCGTGCGGGCGTTGTCCTCGAGGACGAGGAACTCGTCGGGCCCGGTGCGCACGAGGTCGATGCCGACGATGTGCGTGTAGACTCCGCCCGGCGGGGTGAAGCCGACCATCTGCGGCAGCCAGGCCGAATTGTCGCGGAACAGCCGCTCGGGCAGGCGGCCCGAACGGATGATCTCCTGCCGGTGGTAGAGATCGTGCATGAAGGCGTTGATCGCCCGCACGCGCTGCTCGATGCCGCGAGAAAGCCGGCGCCATTCGCTGCCGGTGAGGATGCGCGGGACCATGTCGAACGGGATCAGCCGTTCCTCGCCGTCCTCGTCGCCGTAGACGTTGAAGGTGATGCCGGTGCGGCGAAAGAAGCTCTCGGCCTCGGCGCTCTTGCGACGCATCCACATGCCGTCCTGCTCGGACAGCCACTGCTGGTATTCGGCGTAGGCCCGCCGGACAGACCCGTCGGGCGCGTGCATCTCGTCGAACTGGGCGGGCTCTGTCGTGGTCATGGTCCCCTGCGTTTGACGCAGTGCACAATGACACGCCCGCCGCGAACCGCAAGAGCGCTTTGCGCCCGCCGCCAGCGCCGCGAAAAGGAGGGACAGTCCCTCTTTTTTCCGGAGCCGGCGCGAAAAGGGGGACTGTCCCTCTTCTTGGGGCGTCAGCCGCGTTCGAGCTCGGCGGCGACGGCGGCGATCGCCTCGTCGGAGCTGGCGAAGCCGACGTGCGAGCAGTGCAGCTCGATCGCGCGGTCGCGTTCGCCGGGGAGGCCGCGGGCGCTGCGCGGGGCGACGATGCCGTCGCGCGCGCTCCACAGCGCGACCGTCTCGACCGGCGGCTTGACCGCGAGCTCGCACTCGACCGGCGGTTCCTCGACCGAATGCCCGGTGACCAGCTCGTAGGCGCGCCAGGCGTTGTTCGCGTAGGGCGAGTACGAAAACGGCGTGCCCATCGTCACCACCTTGGCGACGAGCTCCGGCTCGCGCTTGGCCAGTTCGCGCGCGAAGATCCCGCCGAGGCTCCAGCCGACCAGCACGACCTTCTGACCGTAGCGCTCGTTGAGCTGCCGCACGCGGTTCTCGAGCAGCGCGAAGTTCTCCGGCGTCGGGCCGAGATTGAACCCGAGCCCCCAGCGCTTGACCACGTGTCCTGCGCGCTCGAGCTCGCGCGCCATGCGCCGCATCCTGAGCGGGTGCGTCCCGAAACCGGGCAGCAACATGACCACGCGCGGATGTGCCGTCCGCGGCAGCGGCGGAGGATGGCGGAACGGGCGCGCCAGCGGCTCGAGGAACGTCAGCGGCTCGCGCAGCAGCAGCTTCGCGTCGGGCCGCTCGGCGGCCACCGGCGGCTTGCGCCGCAGCAGCTCCGCCCGTCGCGCGATCGCTTCGCGCATCGGCGTCCTGCGCTTGAGGAGCGCGGCATCGTTCATCGCTTCATCGTAGCCTGACCGGCTTGTCCTGCGATGAACGAGGCCGGGCCGGTCATGTTTCCGGCCCAGCTCGAGGCGCGGACGCGTCAGGCTGCGCAATCGCCGATGCGCTCCGAGGTGATCCGCATCTTCATGCGCGTCTCGCCGACGTTGGCGACGTCGCCGACGCGCTCCATCGTCATCGTCGAACCGTTGGCGGTCATGGTCCCGTCCATCCTGACGGTGCTCGAGGCGCCGTCGTCCATGCATTGCATTTCGGCCTTTACCGTGCCGCCCGAGACGTTGAACGAGCTCATCGTGCAGTCGCTCTCGGCGAGCCTGCGGACCATCTGCTCGGCGCCGTTCTCCGCCACGTCGGCCTCGGTCATGCAGATGGTGTTGCCTTCGGCGAGGCCGCTGCTGAAGATCTGCTGCATGTCCTGCTTGGCCGATTCCGGCATGCCCGGCACGTCGAACTCGAGCAGCTCGATCGCCACGCGGTACTGCCCGGGGCGCGGCTGGACCATGTCCGCAGCTTCGGCGGCCAGTTCCTCGTCGCTGATGTTGCCGTCGGAATCGGCATCGCCGCCGCAGGCGGCCAGCAGGATCGCCGCGGCAAGCGGCGCGGTGTGGATCAGGCGCATCGGGTTCCCCTTTCGCAGGCGGCGCTGGGCCGCGTAACGCCGCCAAGGTATCAGGCGCGCGCGGTACTGCCAACGACTGCTCGCGCGCCGGAGGCCTCGTGGCCGATTCCGGGACAGCCGTGCATTGCCTTGCGGTCCCCCGTTCGCCATATGTCCCGCATGGCCGAACTCGTGATCCGCCGCGGGCTGGAGGAGCCGGATACCTCCGGCACCTTCACCCCTCACAAGCCGCAGCGTCCCGAGAAGGCGCTCGGCGGGCGGCGCTTCAGGATCGTCTCGGACTACCAGCCCGCGGGCGACCAGCCGACCGCGATCGCCGAGCTCGTTGCCGCGGCGCGCGAAGGCGAGCGCACCCAGGTGCTGCTCGGCGTGACCGGCTCGGGCAAGACTTTCACGATGGCCAAGGTGATCGAGGAGCTGCAGCGCCCGGCGCTCGTCCTCGCGCCCAACAAGATCCTCGCCGCGCAGCTCTACGGCGAGTTCAAGAGCTTCTTCCCCGAGAACGCGGTCGAGTATTTCGTCTCGTACTACGACTACTACCAGCCCGAGGCCTACGTGCCGCGGTCGGACACCTACATCGAGAAGGAAAGCTCGGTGAACGAGGCGATCGACCGCATGCGCCACGCGGCCACCCGCGCGCTGCTCGAGCGCGACGACGTGATCATCGTCGCCTCCGTCTCCTGCCTCTACGGCATCGGCAGCCTCGAGACCTACTCGGCGATGACCTTCGACCTCAAGAAGGGGCAGACGGTCGACCAGCGCGAGATCATCCGCAAGCTCGTCGCACTGCAGTACAAGCGCAACGACACCGCCTTCGCGCGCGGCAACTTCCGCGTGCGGGGCGACAGCCTCGAGATCTTCCCGAGCCACTACGAGGACATGGCCTGGCGGGTCAGCTTCTTCGGCGATGAGATCGAGGAGATCAGCGAGTTCGACCCGCTGACCGGCACCAAGGGCGCGAGCCTCGATGCGGTCGCGGTGTTTGCCAACTCGCACTACGTGACGCCGGGCCCGACGATGAAGCAGGCGATGGAGGCGATCCGTTTCGAGCTCCAGGAGCGGCTCAAGGAACTGCACGCCGAAGGCCGCCTGCTCGAGGCGCAGCGGCTCGAGCAGCGCACCAACTTCGACCTCGAGATGATCGCCGCCACCGGTTCATGCGCGGGCATCGAGAACTACAGCCGCTTCCTCACCGGCCGCCTGCCGGGCGAGCCGCCGCCCACGCTGTTCGAGTACCTGCCCGAGAACGCGCTGCTGTTCGTCGACGAGAGCCACCAGACGATCCCGCAGATCGGAGCGATGGCGCGCGGCGACCACCGCCGCAAGATCACGCTCGCCGAGTACGGCTTCCGCCTGCCGAGCTGTATCGACAACCGCCCGCTGCGGTTCAACGAGTGGGATGCGATGCGCCCGCAGACGATCGCCGTGTCGGCCACGCCCGGCCCATGGGAGCTCGAGCAGACCGGCGGCGTGTTCGCCGAACAGGTGATCCGCCCGACCGGGCTGATCGATCCGCCGGTCGAGGTGCGCCCGGTAGAGGACCAGGTGCAGGACTGCATCGCCGAGGCCAAGGCGACCGCCGCCAGGGGCTACCGCACGCTGGTCACCACGCTGACCAAGCGCATGGCCGAGGACCTGACCGAGTTCATGCACGAGCAGGGAGTCAGGGTGCGCTACATGCATTCCGACGTCGAGACGCTTGAACGCATCGAGCTGATCCGCGACCTCAGGCTCGGCGTCTACGACGTGCTCGTCGGCATCAACCTGCTGCGCGAGGGCCTCGACATCCCCGAGTGCGGCCTCGTCTGCATACTCGATGCCGACAAGGAGGGCTTCCTTCGCTCGGAAACCTCGCTGATCCAGACGATCGGGCGAGCGGCGCGCAACGTCGATTCCAGGGTCATCCTCTACGCCGACCGCATCACCGGCAGCATGGAGCGCGCGATGGCCGAGACCGAGCGGCGGCGCGAGAAGCAGAAGGCCTACAACGAGGAGCACGGGATCACCCCGCAGACGATCAAGCGCCAGATCGCCGACATCGTCGCCAACGTCGCCAGCCGCGACGGGGTGCTGGTCGAGACCGGCGACGACGAGCGCAACAACCTCGTCGGCCACAACCTGCGCGCCTACATCGAGGACCTGGAGAAGCGCATGCGCGCGGCCGCGGCCGACCTCGAGTTCGAGGAAGCGGGCCGCCTGCGCGACGAGATCCGGCGGCTCGAGGGCCAGGAGCTCGGCCTGCCCGACGACCAGAAGAAGGCCCCGCTCGTCGGCCGCGCCAGCGAGGGCAAGCCGGGCACGCGCAAGCTGCGCTACGGCAAGACGCAGCGCAAATGGGGCCGGTAAACGCTCCGGACTGGATGCGAGTGCCTCGACTGCGATGATGCTGCCGTCCAGTACATCAACGCGTGGCTGGAGGACGGCACGCCGCGCGAGATCGCCCGCGCCCTGGGCGAGGTAGCGCGATCCAGGGGCATGAGCGAATTGTCGGGCAAGACCGGCCTCGGGCGGCAGGCGCTCTTCGCGGCACTGCTCGAGCCGGCGCTCAGGAAGAAGGCGGCCTTGCCCAGGCGTCCGTTCAAGCCGTATCAAGCCGGGAGACCTTGCCGCAAGCGCTTGAATCCCCCGCGCCCCGCGACCATCACGCGCCCATGAATCGCTCACCGCTTCCCTGGCTCGCCGCCTGTGTCCTGCTTGCGTCCTGCGGCGGGGAACCCGAGGCGCCGATGCAGGCCCAGCGCATCTCGTTCGAGGAAGCACGGGCGAGGACTTCCGAACCGGCGCCGTCGCCCGATACCGCGAACGCAAGCTGGAAGGTCACCGCCGACGGCCGCGCGATTGACTTCGGCCCGGCCGACGGGCCGCCTCTGCTTACGTTGGCCTGCAACCTGCGTGACACGCCGGCGACGCTGGTGATCGTGCGTCACGCGCCGGCGAGGCCCGGGCTCAAGGCGCTCATGCCGGTGATCGGCAACGGCACGATTTCGCGCTTCAAGGTCGACGCGGCGCTGTCCGAAGGCGAATGGCGCTGGGAAGGCCGCTTCCCGGCGACCGATCCACAGCTCGACGTCTTCACCGGCCCGCGCGAGCTCGAGGCCACGCTGCCGGGAGGGGGCACGCTGCTGATCGGCGGCAGCCGGATCCCGGGAGAGTTCGTCAACTGGTGCCGCGCCGGAGGACGCGTGCAGCGGGCCGAGGCGGCCGAGAACGAAGCGTCCGCTGCCTCTCCGGACGCCGCCCGTCCTGAGCCCGTCGACGGACGTTAGAACTCATGACAGTCATTTTGACTTGACATTGCGAACCATATAGGTTATATGCACCGCCCGCCGGGTCAGCCCGGCA
>CALCBC010000064.1 GCA_937898525.1 uncultured Sphingomonadales bacterium | reverse complement strand
ACTCGCCTGTCGACAGATGAAGAAAGATGTGGTCCGGCATGATTCGGACAACTAGATTAGTATTTGTATATATTCAATCCATCAAGGCAATATATTGCGCAATATTATAATTGTTAGTTGATTGAGTTGGGCGAGTTGGAAGCGCAGATTATGGTTCTGGCCTTTCCTTTACTGATGGCGTAGGGAGCCAAGAATGAGTAAGTGAGTAACTTGGCGGCAACGGCGCCAGTGGCGCCGGTTTGCGCGCCACCGCGTCGGCCACGGACAAGGGGGACAGAGGTCATGAGCGATCTCGCTCGGGAACAGCGCCTGCAGATCATGCTCACGGACGAGGAGCTCTCGGTGATCGACGACTGGCGCTTCGCTCGGCGCATGCCGACCCGCGCCGCCGCCGTGCGCGAACTGCTGAAACGCGGCCTCGCCGCCGACGGGTTCACCAGCGCGGCAGCCGGGGAAAAGTCGCAGGATTTCGGCGTGGTCGCCAAGGCCGCCGACGGCGACGGTTCGGGCGGGCACGCCGCCTAGCAGGTCAGCTCGCGGTCGGGGGCTGGGCCGCCTTCGCCGCTTCGCTCAGCATCGCCAGGCTGAGCCCCTCGGGGATCGCACTGCGGTCTTCGCCCGCCTCGTTGATCGTCGCCCGGCGCATGTCGCGCTTGTACCGCCGGTAGTCGTACTCGGTGCCGCGGTGGAGCGCGCAGCGGTTGTCCCAAATGAGGATGTCGCCCTCGCGCCAGCGATGGGCGTAGACGAAATGCGGCTGAGTGGCGAAGGCGATCAGCTCCTCGATCAGCGCCTGGCTTTCCGCCGGGTCCATGCCGACGATTTCCTGGGTGTGCGCGCCGACGAACAGCGCCTTGCGGCCCGAGGCGCTGATCCGCACAACCGGGTGCTCGGCGCGCATGTGCGGAGCAAGTGGGTTATCGCTCTCGTCTATCTTGGCGCCGGCCTTGCGCCGACTATGGAAGTAGTTGTGGCGTGCGGTCAGACCGTCGAGCCGGTCCTTCATCTGCTGCGGCAGGGCATCCCACACCGCGCGCATGTCGATCGTCTCGGTCGCGCCGCCTTCGGGCGTGACGATCACTCCGCGCAGCATCGACCACTTGCTCGGCAGGTCGTTGAACGAGCTGTCGGCGTGGAACAGCTCGTTGCCCTTGGAAATCTTCGCGCGCGGCGAATCGGGGTCGATGATCGAGCCGTCGGGGGCAAGGTTGGAGACGTCGTAGAGTCCGAACGCGACGCGGCCGCCGTTGTGCGGCTTGTTGCCGGGAAGCTCGAGCGGGCCGAACTTGCGGGCGAAGGCGAGGTGCTGCTCGTCGTCGATGTGCGCCTGGCCGCGGATGCACAGCACTGCGTATTCGCGCATCAGGTCCTCGACCAGCTGGACCAGCTCCGGGTCGGGATGCGCGCAGTCGACGCCGCTGAGCTCGGCTGCGAACAGGGGGTGCAGCTGGTTGATCTCGATGGCCATGTCCGAGGGGGGCATCTCCAACTATAATTAGTACGCTAACTAAAGCCGCTCATGGTTGTGTGCAAGCTGTCGGGGCAGGAGGGCCTGGCGGACGATCGATGCTAAATCACTCGCAATTACTGTGTTGGACCACTAATACAGCATGGCGATGCACATGGAGTCCGGGAGAGCGCGGGGCAGACGCGGCCTGTGGCCGTGGTCGCGCCGTGCCGAACCGGACGGCGAGCCGCAGTATATCTCGTACGGCCCGCTCTATGACGAGGAGGGGCCCGGCGACCCCGAGTTCGGCCAGTGGCTCGACGACCAGCTCGAAACCCGCTTCGGACCGCAGTCGGAGCCTGAGACCGAGCCCAGGCCGCGCACGCGCTGGTGGTGGATCAAGCGCGGGCTCGCGGCAGCGGCCCTCGCGTTCGTCCTTCTGGTCGGCTGGCTGGCGATCACCGCGCCGCTGTCGAAGTCGCTGCAGCCGATCGCGCCGCCCCAGCTGACGTTGCTTGCGGCCGACGGCACGCCGATCGCGCGCAACGGAGCGATCGTCGACGAGCCGGTGAAGGTCGCCGAGCTGCCCGATCACGTGATCGAGCCGTTCATCGCGATCGAGGACCGCCGCTTCTACAGCCACTGGGGCGTAGACCCGCGCGGCGTCGCCCGCGCGCTAT
This sequence comes from uncultured Sphingomonadales bacterium, assembly GCA_937898525.1. Lineage (GTDB taxonomy): Bacteria > Pseudomonadota > Alphaproteobacteria > Sphingomonadales > Sphingomonadaceae > Croceibacterium_A. Next base: position 2,198 of record CALCBC010000064.1, on the reverse strand, counting down.
GGACCAACCTCACGACCGGCCGCACCCAGGGCGGCAGCACGATCACCCAGCAGCTAGCCAAGTTCACTTTCCTCACCCCCGAACAGAGCGTGACCCGCAAGGCGCGCGAAGCGCTGATCGCGTTCTGGCTCGAGGCCTGGCTGACCAAGGACGAGATCCTCGAGCGCTACCTGTCGAACGCCTATTTCGGCGACAACGTCTACGGCCTCAGGGCCGCTTCGCTGCACTACTTCTATCGCAAGCCCGAGAACCTGAAGCCCGAGCAGGCGGCAATGCTCGCCGGGCTGTTGCAGGCGCCCTCGCGGCTGGCCCCGACCAACAATCCCCGGCTCGCCGAAAGGCGCATGCGGATGGTGCTCCAGGCCATGGTCGACACCGGCTACCTGACGCAGCAGGAGGCCGACGCGCTGCCGACACCGCAGGTCGACGTCAGGACCAAGAACGACCTGCCTACCGGCACCTACTTCGCCGACTGGGCGCTGCCCGAGGCGCGCCGGATCACGGGCATGGGCTACTCGAGCCAGACCGTGCGCACGACGCTCGACTCGCGCCTCCAGGCTGCGGCTCGCCGTGCCGTGGAGCGCGCCCCGCTCGGCAAGGCGCAGGTGGCGCTCGTCGCGATGCGTCCGAACGGCGAGGTCGTGGCGATGATCGGCGGCAGGGACTACCGTGCCTCGCCGTTCAACCGCGCGACACAGGCCCGCCGCCAGCCGGGCTCGACGTTCAAGTTGTTCGTCTACCTCGCCGCGCTGGAGCAGGGCTGGGAGCCCGACGACACGATCTCCAACCTGCCCATCGAGCAGGGATCGTATCGGCCCAGGAACTACGGCGACAACTACTCCGAGACGATCACGCTCGCCGACGCCTTCGCGCAGTCGAGCAACGTCGCGGCGGTCCGGCTGTTCGGTCTGGTCGGCGACGAGGCCGTGATCGACATGGCGCGCGAGCTCGGCGTGCGCTCGCCGATCGAGGAGGGCGATCCGAGCGTCGCGCTCGGCACCTCGACGATGACCCTGCTGGAGCTCACCTCGGCCTATGCCGGCGTGGCCGCGAACTCGTTCCCGGTCGTACCGACCGCACTACCGGCCGAGGAGCCGGGCTGGTTCGAGAGCCTGTTCGACGGACGCGACAGCCTCGGCCGCGATGTGCACGAGGATATCGAGGCGATGCTGCGCCAGGCGGTCAACCGCGGCACCGGCCGGGCGGCGATGCTCAGCGCGCCGAACTACGGCAAGACCGGCACCACGCAGGACAATCGCGACGCGCTGTTCGTGGGATACGCCGGCGGACTCGTCGTCGGCGTATGGATCGGCAACGACGACAACACCCCGCTTCCCGGGATCACCGGCGGTGGGCTGCCCGCGCGGATCTGGAAGGATTTCATGCAGCAGGCGCTCGGCGAGCGTGCCGCGCCCTCCCGCCCGCGGCCCTCGCCAGACCCGAGCGGCCCGGTCGAGCCGCAGGACGTGCCCGAACTCGGCGACATTCCGCTCGGCGAGAACGCCAACTTGCGGATCGGCCCCGACGGGGCGGTGATCTCGGGGCAGATCGAGGGCGTGCCGATCGACGTCCGTATCGACCGCAACGGCGTGCAGGTGGAGCCGCGCAACCGCGAACAGCCGGTCGCCGAGCCGACACCCACGCCGTCTCCCGCGCCGACCTGACGTCCGGGCGGAAGGTCCTCCGAAAAGAAGGACAGTCCCATTTTTCCGGGGCAGGACGCGCGCTGTTCGAAATCCTCCCCGAGGCAGGCTCGGGGAGGACCTATTCCGGGTACCTGGCTTCGACGAAATAGAGCCCCTCGGCCGGCGCGTTGAGCCCGAGGGCGGCGCGGTCGCGCGCCGCGAGCGCCTCGGCGACCTGCTCTTCGCGCCACTGCCCGAGGCCGACGAGCGCCAGCGTGCCGACCATCGAGCGCACCTGGTGGTGCAGGAAGCTGCGCGCCTCGGCCTCGACCAGCACCGCGTCCCCCTCGCGCCTCACGGCGAGCCGGTCGAGCGTCTTCACCGGGCTCTCCGCCTGGCAGTGCGCGGAACGGAAGGTCGTGAAGTCATGACGGCCGACGAGCGCCTGCGCCGCGCGGTGCATCGCCTCGGCGTCGAGCGGGCGAGTGACGTGCCAGGCGCGTCCTTTCTCCAGGGTGAGCGGCGCGCGGCGATTACGAATGCGATAGAGGTAGCGCCGGCCGATGCACGAGA
>CALCBC010000063.1 GCA_937898525.1 uncultured Sphingomonadales bacterium | reverse complement strand
AGTGGCCGTCCTCGAGCAGCAGCAGGTGGTCGGGATCGATCATCGCCGGGGGGACGGTCTCGGGCGGGTCGCGCGGGTCGTCCTTGGGGAAGGCGACGAACAGGCGGTCGTCGCAGATGTGCTCGACCTCGACCTCGCCGGTGGCGAAGGGCAGGGCGAGCAGCACGCAGTCGGCCCGGCCGTGGTGCAGCGATTCGACCGCGTCGCCGCTGGTCTCCTCGCGCAGGAACAGCTTGAGCGCCGGGCGCTCCTTGCGCAGCCGCGGCAGGATGCGCGGCAGCAGGAACGGGGCGATCGTCGGGATCACGCTCATCCTGAGCTCGCCGGCGAGCGGCTTGCCCGAGGCCTGGACGAGATCGGCCAGTTCCTCGGCCTCGCGCAGCACGCGGTGGGCCTTGGCGACGACCGCGTTGCCGAGCGGGGTGAAGCGGACCACGCGGCGGCTGCGCTCGACCAGCGTCACGCCGAGCAGCGATTCGAGCTCGCGGATGCCGGCGGAGAGGGTCGACTGCGAGACGTTGGAGGCGTCGGCGGCGCGGCCGAAGTGGCCGTGCTCGTGCAGGGCGACGAGGTATTGCAGCTGCTTGATCGTGGGCAGGTAAACGCTCACTCGGCCGCCTGCTTGTGCTCCTCGGCGGCCTCGGGATCGATCCGCGTCATCTTGAGCCGGCCGCCCTCCACGCCGAAGCCGAGCTTGCCCTCGACCAGTTCGAGCGCGTCGCGGCCGAACACCTCGTATCGCCAGCCTTCGAGGACCGGCAGGTTGCGGACGCCGGCGGCGAGCGCCTCGAGCTCGTCCGAGCGGGTCAGCAGCCGCGCGGCGACGTCGATCTCGCGGGTGCGGATCTTGAGCAGCAGCTTGAGCAGGTCGGCAACGAGCGCGCCCTCCTTGCCGAGCGGCGCGCCGCGCTTGGGCTTCTCGGGCAGCTCGCTCTCGGGCAGCGGCTCGACGTCGCGCAGCACGCGCATCAGCCGCTTGCCGATGTCGTTGTCCTTCCACGCCTGGGAGAGGCCGCGGACCTTGGCGAGGTCCTCCTGCTTCTTCGGCGGGTGGCTGGCGAGGTCGGCGAGCGTCTCGTCGCGCATGATCCGCCCGCGCGGGATGTCCTTCTGCTGAGCCTCGGTCTCGCGCCAGGCGGCGAGCGCCTTGAGCCGGCCGAGCACCAGCGGGTTGCGGCTCGGCGCGCGGATGCGGCGCCAGGCGGTGTCGAGGTCGTTGGCGTAGTTGGCCGGGTCGGCCAGCCGCTCCATCTCGGCGTCGAGCCACTGGCCGCGGCCCGACTTGATCAGCTTCTTGAGGATCTTCGGGAAGATCTTGGCGAGATAGGTGACGTCGCCGATCGCGTACTCGATCTGCCGCTCGGTCAGGGGGCGGCGGCTCCAGTCGGTGAAGCGGGCGCCCTTGTCGATCGTCTTGCCGAGCCACGACTCGACCAGGTTGGCATAGCCGATCTGCTCCGACTGGCTGATCGCCATCATCGCCACCTGGGTGTCGAAGATCGGGTGCGGGGTCTTGCCGGTCAGGTTGTAGACGATCTCGACGTCCTGCCCGCCGGCGTGGAAGACCTTGAGCACGTCCTCGTTCTCGGTCAGCAGCTCGAGCAGCGGGGCAAGGTCGATCCCCTCGGCCAGCGGGTCGATCGCCGCGGCCTCCTCCTCGTTGCCGACCTGCACCAGGCACAGCAGCGGGTAGTAGGTGTTCTCGCGCATGAACTCGGTGTCGACCGCGATGAACTCGGACCGGGCCAGGCGCGCGCACAGATCGGCCAGTTCCTCGGTCGTCGTGATAAGCGGATGTATCTTCATCGGCGCGCGCTTGGCAGAACGGCAGGCGACAAACAATGCCCTTCGCCTTCTAGGCTTCCGCGCAGCCGCAGAACAAGCCACGGTCGGCGAATCCGGACGTTTCCGGGGCATTTACCCTCAGGTATGCGGCGCCCGGCCGGCAGCCGGTATCGCGGCTGCGGTTCGCACGCCGGGAGCCGATTGGCATCGCGTGGCGCTCGGCGGGCCGGTGCGCACGCCGACCTTCGCGGCCGTGCTCGTCCGCGAATCGGCCGTGCGCCGGGTCAGGAGCCTGCGGCACAAGCCTTGACAAACGCAGGGCGCGCCTGTGTTAGGCGGCGCCTGCGCCTGAGACGCGCCCCGTTCCCCAGGACCCGGAAGTCGCCGAAATGCACGCCTATCGTACCCACACCTGCGCCGCGCTGCGCGCCGAGGACGTCGGCCAGACCGTCCGCCTGTCGGGCTGGGTGCACCGCAAGCGCGATCACGGCGGCGTGCTGTTCGTCGACCTGCGCGATCATTACGGCATCACCCAGATCGTCGCGGACTCCGATTCCCCGGCGCTCGAAGTGCTCGAGCACCTGCGGCTCGAGAGCGTCGTCACGATCGACGGCACGGTCAAGGCGCGCAGCGAGGCAACGGTCAACCCGAACCTGCCGACCGGAGAGATCGAGGTCTTCGCGCGCAGCGTCGTCGTGCAGAGCCGGGCTGAGGAACTGCCGATGCCCGTCGCCGGCGAGCAGGAGTACCCCGAGGACATCCGCCTCAAGTACCGCTTCCTCGACCTCAGGCGCGAGAGCGTCCACCGCAACATGATGCTGCGCAGCCAGGTGATCGCTTCGCTGCGGCGGCGGATGACCGAGCAGGGCTTCACCGAGTTCCAGACTCCGATCCTGACCGCGTCCAGCCCCGAGGGCGCGCGCGACTACCTGGTGCCGAGCCGCGTGCACCCGGGGAAGTTCTATGCGCTTCCGCAGGCGCCGCAGATGTTCAAGCAGCTGCTGATGGTCGCCGGGTTCGACCGCTACTTCCAGATCGCCCCGTGCTTTCGCGACGAGGACGCGCGCGCCGACCGCTCGCCGGGCGAGTTCTACCAGCTCGACTTCGAGATGAGCTTCGTCACGCAGGAAGACGTCTTCAACGCGATCGAGCCGGTGCTGGCCGGCGTGTTCGAGGAATTCTCGAACGGGCGCAGCGTGACCCCGGCGGGCCAGTTTCCGCGCATCCCGTTCGCAGAGGCGATGCTCAGGTACGGCACCGACAAGCCCGACCTGCGCAACCCGCTGATCATCCACGACGTCACCAGCCACTTCGAGAAATCGGGCTTCGGCCTGTTCGAGAAGATCGTCGGCTCGGGCGGCGTGGTGCGCGCGATCCCGGCGCCGGCGACGGCCGAGAAGAGTCGCAAGTTCTTCGACGACATGAACGAGTGGGCGCGCTCCGAAGGCCACGCCGGGCTCGGCTACGTCACCCGCAAGGGTGGCGAGTTCGGCGGCCCGATCGCCAAGAACCACGGCGAGGAGGGCATGAAGGCGCTCTACGAGGCGATCGGTCTCGGCCCCGACGACGGCTGCTTCTTCGCTGCCGGCAAGGAGAGCCAGGCGGCCAGGCTTGCCGGGGCCGCGCGCACCCGCGTCGGCGAGCAGCTCGGCCTGATCGAGCAGGACTGCTTCAAGTTCTGCTGGATCGTCGACTTCCCGATGTACGAGTACGACGAGGACCTGAAGAAGATCGACTTCAGCCACAACCCGTTCTCGATGCCGCAGGGTGAGCTCGAGGCGCTCGAGACGATGGATCCGCTGGAGATCAAGGCCTGGCAGTACGACATCGTCTGCAACGGGGTCGAATTGAGCTCCGGCGCGATCCGGAATCACCGGCCGGACATCATGTACAAGGCGTTCGAGATCGCCGGCTACACGCGCGAGGAAGTCGACACCAACTTCGCCGGGATGATCAACGCCTTCAAGTACGGCGCCCCGCCGCACGGGGGCTCCGCGCCGGGCGTCGACCGGATTGTCATGCTGCTGGCCGACGAGCCCAACATCCGCGAGGTCGTGGTCTTCCCGATGAACCAGAAGGCCGAGGACCTGATGATGGGCGCGCCGAGCGCCGTCAGCGCCAAGCAGCTGCGCGAGCTGCACATCCGGCTGGTCGAGCCGCCCAAGGCTACCTCTGGAGAGTGAGCCAGGCCCCGCACGCCGCTTGACGGCGGCGGCGGCGGCCATAGTTTCCCTCGGGAGAGGGGGGGGCTAACCATGACGTTTCCGGCAAAGACGGCTGTTGGCGGCTTCGCGCTGCTCTGGTGCGCGGCCGCGAGTGGCGAGACGCTGCCGGTCGCCGGCATCTATCCTGCGGGCAACGACGAGGCGGCGGCGCTGCGCTCGATCGCGGTCGAGCGCTTCGGTGGCGTCGACGGGCCGCAGCTCGGGATTGCCGTCGCCGACCGCCTGCGCGCGGTGGCGATCGACGGGCAGCCCTATTTCCGGATCGTCCCCGAAGGATCGCCGGCCGATGCCGTGCTGCAGGGTACGGCGAGCTCCGAGAGCCGGCGCCGCGACGCGAGCCCGCGCGAGGAGAACGTGTGCGTCGAACGCGACGAGGACCGCGATTGCATCCGCCGGGAGAAGCGGAAGATCCGCTGCTGGGAGCAGGTCGTGGATTTCGATGCGACCGTGCGGCTCGTGCGGCGGAACGGCGCCTTGGCCTACGCAGCCAACCACGAGGGCCAGCTGCCACGGCGCTGGTGCGAGGGCGACGATCGGCCGTCGAGGGAGCGGATGGTTCGCGAGCTGGCGGAAAGTTACGCCGACCACCTGCGCAACGCGCTCGCGCCGGTCCAGCGCCTAGACGAGATCCGCGTCATGGAAGACCGCGACGGCCTGTCGCGGGACGACGGCCGGGCGTTCCGCGAAGCGGTGCAGCTGACCAAGCGCGACGTCGAGGCGGCCTGCGCAGCATGGGCCGAGCTGGAGCCGCGCAACGCGAGCCATCCTTCAGTGCTGTTCAACCTCGGCCTGTGCGAGGAAAGCAGGGGGCGCCTGCGCGAGGCGTACGACTTCTACCAGAGGGTCATCGCCGGGGGCAGGGAGGCCAACTACGCCCGGCTCGGGGTGGAGCGGATCGAGCAGCGCTGGCGCGCGAATGCCCAGCTCGAAAGCCGGCGCGGAGGCTGAACGGCGGGCGGGACCGGGCGGCATGGCACTTGCCAGCCTCGGCGCCGTTCATTAGGGCGACAGCAAATCCAACCCCGTTTCGAGAGGGCATCACATGAGCGACACCGCCGACCGCGTGAAGAAGATCGTAGTCGAGCACCTGGGCGTCGAGGAAGACAAGGTCACCCCCGACGCGAGCTTCATCGACGATCTCGGCGCCGACAGCCTCGACATCGTCGAGCTGGTGATGGCCTTCGAGGAAGAGTTCGGCGTCGAGATTCCCGACGACGCGGCCGAGAAGATCAACACGGTCGGCGACGCCAACAAGTACATCGAAGAGAACAAGGGCTGAGGCCCTTCTCTCTGCCGTTCGCCCGGAGGTAGTCGAAGGGCGTCTGGCGCGGCCCTGATGGGCTTCGACAGGCTCAGCCCGAAACGGGGTTGGGCCTGTTGCTTTTCCGGCAGAGACAGAATTTTGGAGAGTTCTATGCGCCGAGTGGTCGTAACCGGACTGGGCCTCGTCACCCCGCTGGGTGGCGACGTCGAGACGAGCTGGGCCAACATCCTCGCCGGCAAGAGCGGCGCGGGACCGATCACCAAGTTCGACGCTTCGGACCAGAAGTGCCGCATCGCCTGCGAGGTCAAGCCGGCCGACCACGAGTACGGCTTCGATCCCTCCAGGCGGGTCGATCACAAGATCCAGCGCCAGGTCGATCCGTTCATCGTCTTCGGCCTCGATGCCGCGGGCCAGGCGATCGAGGACGCGGGCCTGACCGACATGGACGAGGCGACCCGGCTGCGCGCCGGCTGCTCGATCGGTTCGGGCATCGGCGGGCTGCCGGGGATCGAGAGCGAATCGCTCGTGCTGCACGAAAAGGGGCCGGGCCGCGTCAGCCCGCACTTCGTCCACGGTCGGCTGATCAACCTGATCAGCGGCCAGGTCTCGATCAAGTACGGATTGATGGGGCCGAACCATGCGGTCGTCACCGCCTGCTCGACCGGCGCGCACTCGATCGGCGACGCGGCGCGGATGATCAAGGACGGCGACGCCGACATCATGCTCGCCGGCGGTGCCGAATCGACGATCTGCCCGATCGGCATCGCCGGCTTTGCCCAGGCGCGTGCGCTCTCGACCAACTTCAACGACGAGCCGACCCGCGCCAGCCGCCCCTACGACAAGGACCGCGACGGCTTCGTCATGGGCGAGGGCGCGGGCGTGGTCGTGCTCGAGGAATACGAGCACGCCAAGGCGCGCGGAGCGAAGATCTACGCCGAGGTCGTCGGCTACGGTCTGTCGGGCGATGCCTATCACGTGACCGCGCCGCATCCCGAGGGCTCGGGCGCCTACCGCTCGATGGAGATGGCGCTGCGCAAGGCCGGCCTGACGCCGGCCGACATCGACTACATCAACGCCCACGGAACCTCGACGCCGCTCGGCGACGAGCTGGAGCTCGGCGCGGTGCGGCGGCTGTTCGGCGATGCCATCGGCAACGTCTCGATGAGCTCGACCAAGTCGGCGATCGGCCACCTGCTCGGCGGCGCCGGGGCCGTCGAATCGATCTTCTGCATCCTTGCGCTGCGCGACCAGATCGTCCCGCCGACGCTCAATCTCGAGAACCCGTCGGAAGGCTGCGAGGGCGTCGACCTGGTGCCGTTTACCGCGAAGAAGCGGCAGGTTCGCGCGGTGCTCAACAACAGCTTCGGCTTTGGCGGCACCAACGCCAGCCTGGTCATGAAGCAGGTGGCCTGAGGTCCCTCCGGTGAACCGCAAGGGCTGGGTCGTCGCCGGCGCGCTCGTCGCGGTTCTCGCCGTGCTGGCGGTCGCCGCGACCTGGGGCTGGTGGGGCGCCTCGCGGGTCGAGGAGGACACGACCTTCATCGTCCCCTCGGGCGCAACGGTGACCTCGGTCGCCCACCAGCTCGAGGAACAGGGCCTGATCGGCTCTGCCGAGGCATTCCTCATGTGGGCCAAGGTGCTCGGCAGCAGCGATCCGATCAAGGCCGGCGAATTCCTCCTGCCTGCCGGCGCCACGCCGTCGCAGATCCTCGACACCTTCCAGCATGGCGAGGTGATCCGCCGATACATCACGATCCCCGAGGGAATGCCCTCGATCATGGTGCACGAGCGGCTGATGGCCGAGCCGTTGCTGACGGGCACGATTCCCGTGCCCGAGGAAGGCTCGGTCCTCCCCGAAAGCTACGATTTCGAGCGCGGCGAGAGCCGTGCCGCGGTGCTCGCGCGAATGCAGAAGGCGATGGCCGACACGCTGGCAGAGCTGTGGCCGAAGCGGTCGCCCGATACGGTGGTGAAGACGCCGGAGGAAGCGGTGATCCTGGCGTCGATCGTCGAGAAGGAAACCGGCGTCGCGAGCGAGCGGCGGATGGTCGCCGGGCTCTACTCGAACCGCGTGCGCGAAGGCATGCTGCTGCAGGCCGACCCGACGATCATCTACCCGATCACCAAGGGAAAGCCGCTCGGCCGCCGGATCCGGCAGTCGGAGATTGCCGCGGTCAACGACTACAACACCTACACGAGGGTCGGGCTGCCGAAGGGGCCGATCACCAACCCCGGCCGCGCCTCGATCGAGGCGGTGCTCAACCCGGCGAAGACCGACGCGCTCTACATGGTCGCCGACGGCAAGGGCGGGCACGTCTTCGCCAGCACGCTCGAGGAGCACAACGCCAACGTCGCGCGCTGGTTCGCCATCCGCCGCGAGCGGGGCGAAATGTAGCGCACGAGCCGCCGGCCGTTTTCGGCGGTTGACCGCACCGCGCCCGCACCCTAAATGCGCCGCCTTGCCGGGCCGCCCGAGGCGTCCGGCGGCCCGTTGGGGCGGAGTAGCTCAGCCGGTTAGAGCAGCGGAATCATAATCCGCGTGTCGGGG